>CAVGIZ010000060.1:0-12058 GCA_963629255.1 Anaerovoracaceae bacterium | reverse complement strand
AGACGCCCTCGCCCATCAGCCCCAAAAGTGCCGCGCTGTCCAAACTAAATGCCGCCTCCTTCTCAAACGACTTCGCCTCGCCATACACCAAATTCTCTTCCTCTAACCCTCCAATCGTAACAACATTCTCACTCGTCCTCCCCACAACGAAAGCAAGGCTCACCGACTTCTTCGAATAACTCACACTCACAAATGTATTACCTTCTCCATCTACCAAAAGCTGCGCCGTCGTACTCACCTTTTGTCCATCCACCGTTCCCACGATCTTGACTTTCCCTTTACTTCCAACCATCATCACCAGATTATTCCAACGGCTCCCCTCTTCATTCAACCACGTAATTCCAAACGGCACCTTCCAAAGGTTCGTCGCAAATTTTGCCGCGGTCTTATCGGTCTTATCTTTCGTTGTAAAGATATTCCGCGTCCCAACAATTTCATACCCATCAAACGTCCCTTCTATCGCATCCATCGTAAACTCCAGCTTCAACTCACGTCCATCCTTGGCCTTCAACGAAACCCCACCTTCACTCAAATCAAGCGTTCCCTTCACCGAAACCTTCTTTTCGCCTGTCAATTGTATCGTCGCCTTAATTGTAGATGCCCTCTTCTTCTCCTTTGAAACTTTCACCTGAATTGTACCAGCAACATCCGTCCCATCCATCGTCAAATACCCATCATAAACTTGCGCCGAAGAAAAGTCAATATCCGCGGCACTTTCTGCATCGTCCTCATCCTCATCCGCATACTCCTCACCCGTAACCACAAGCGTCTTATACTTCCTCCACGTACACCCCATAAATGCCTGCGTCCCAAACGTCATCTCACACGAATACGTTGTCTCACTTTCATCATCCTCCGCGGCAATTTCTCGCGACACACTAATATTCCCAGTCTGCACCCTCGTCACAAAATAACGCCCCGTCTCACCTTCCGTCAACGAATGATCCAAAACAAGCGTGTAAAACCTCAACTCATTTTCCGTGCGATTCTCCTCCGTCAAATACTCATCCGCAAGCGTCCCCGAAAAACTCCAATTCACACTGTTTGTATTCGCACTCGTCCCACCAATCTTGCTCGCCACATACCCCTTGTCAATAAGCCACGTCACCTTCCCATAATCCACATAATTTGTCGGCGAAAATGCCGCGCGCAATCTCGAAATGGACACCTTCCTCGCATCCATCAAAATAAATTCCCATTCACTCGGCTCCTTCTCACCTTTCCCCCGCGGCAGTTTTTCTCCCGTCCACGCAAGCGTCACATCCTCCAACGCCAAATCCACATCATCACTCTCTGCATCCGACTTCGCACTCTGCTCAAATGAATACGCACACCACTTCCGCGTCTCCCTATTACTCGCTGAATACGACCCAAAATCAAGCTTACACGTGTACGTCTCTTCTTCTCCAGCTTCCTTCACCCGAATAACATTGTTCGACACAACCCGCGAAAGTAAGTACCGCCCCGACTGTTTCTCATCTAGCCCATGATTCAAAATCAACGTATAACACCTAATCGCCTTGTCCGCCTGATACTTCTCCGTAGTATATTTCTCTGGCAAATACAACGCCTTCACATCCCACGCCGCCTTCTCAAGATTAACCCCATTCGTCGATGTCCCACTCGACGTCGTGAAATATATCCCTGTCGTTTTTTCGTTCTCCTTCCCCGTAATATTCTCCGGAGCCTTCATCACGCCTTGCTCAATCTTCGCGACAACTTTCCTATAATCCTTTTCCTTAAACGCCGCAATCAAATTAGTCATCGCCATCTTTTCCTCGTCCATCAAAAAGACCTTCCATTCATTCGGCTTCGTCAATCCCGTCTGAGAAATAATTCCTCCACCCGTCCAATCTAACACAACTTTCCCAGCTGAACCATCATCGTCATCATCTTCATCTTCTCCATCCCCATCATCTCCTCCTGAACTTCCCTCCTCAATCGTATACGCATTCCACTTCAAACCCGACAAATCCCCAAACGCAATTACAACCAATCCCATATCTGGAATGTGTGTCTCCTCAATCTCCGTAATCAAATAATTCCCCGATTCGGGACTCAACGACTCATCAAATATCACCGTATAAAACTTCAAATCCGCCCGCGACCCCTGCCGATACTCCTTCGGCAAACGCCCTTGTCGTGACCAACGAACAATCTTCGTCGTCTCCCAAATCTTCGCCGTCGTACTCGCCACAAGCCCATTCGTCACCGCCTCATAAATCGTCATATATTCCTTCGACTCCAATGCCGCAACCATCTCCTCCCGCGGCACTTTCCCCGCATCAATCAATTTGATATCCCAATTCACCGAATTCGTCAATGTCCCACCATTCAACGGCACCTTCATCCCAGACCAGGTATATTGCGCACCCTCTTCCGCTGGATCCACAATCGGCAACGTCTCCTTCTCTTCCTCCTCCTTTTCGCTACTCCCACTCATCTTCTTATACGCCGTCCACACATTCGTAACCACCCCAAAATCCAGCACACACACCTCTTGCCCGTTTGTAAGCCCACACTCCAAAATATCCGTCATCAAATAATACCCACCATTCCTTGTGTACTTCTCATTAAGAATAAGCGTGTAAAACTTAACCACATTCGTCCCGCAATACTCCTCTGGCAACAACCCTTCACTCTCCCACGCACCATTCGTCCCACTACTTCCCAACATCCCACTCGTTTTAGTCACCGACCCCTTCGCAAGTGCCACCGAACACGTATTATAATCCTTCGATTCAAATGCCTCACGCATCTCCTTTTGCGAAACTTGCCCCTCATCCATCAAATACACTTCCCACTTGCTCGCATTCGTCGTCGAATTCTTCGCAAATGCCACATCCACCCCAGACCACACCAACTTCACCTCATTCGTCTGGGCTGCATCTTCCTCCTCCTCCACAATCTCAAAACGACTCCACTTCTCATCACTCAAAACTCCAAAATCCATCCCACATTCCCCAGCTGCCACCGAATTCGTCTCAATGCTCCCCTGTTCCTCTTCCGTCATCAAATATTCACCCGTCTTCCCATCAAACGCCCGATCCAAAATCAATGTGTAAAACTTCAGCGTCTCCCCAGCCCGATACTCTCCGCCCATCGCTCCCACATAGGCCCAACTCACCGTGCTCGACACCTTCGAAACAATCCCCGTCGTCGCCACAACAAGCCCATTCGTCAACGCCTCTCCTATCGCCTGCACATCCGCATTTATAAATGCCGTACGCATCTTCCACCGCGGCACTTTCCCCGCATCCATCAAACGAATATCCCAAGTCGCCGCATTTGTCGCAATACCACCTGAAACACCAACATCCGCCCCCGTCCAATACAATGTCGCCGTATTGGTCACTTCTTCAGCACCCAATACGTTTATCACAGCCAAAAGCCCCATCAAAAAAACTACCGCGAATTTCTTCATAAAACCGACTCAACCTTTTTAACCTTAGATGCCATATATTATACCATTTTTTTTTTGTCCCCCGTCAAGAGGGAAAATGTTAAATTATAAAAAAGCCCCCAGCCGTCCGCCAAAACGCCATCCATTGCACCTCCCTCTCCTTCCATTTCAAGCCCCGCGACCCCCTTCCGACCTTCCGCGGCACTTTTCCCGCCCCTAGAAAAATTTTGCCGCGCCCCTACCAAATTTCTAAACCTTCTAAACCTCTCTCTATGTTCCTAACCACCCCACAACGCACCCCCTCGTCTCCGCGTAACTCAGCAAAGTTACGCGCGTAACCTAGCAAAATTACGCTGAAAATCACCCCCTCCCACAAGGCCCTTACAAAAAAGCGAACCGCGGCACTTCTGCCGCGGCCCACTTTCCGTCCCACTCGTCTGCACCCATCACTGAATGGCTATCTTCTTGCCCTGAGTTTCAATACGCTTCTTGATGGCGATGGTCAGCAATCCATTTTCCAACTTCGCGGTCAACGTCTCCGGATTCGCCAATTCAGGAAGGTCAACACTGATGGCATAATTCTGACGCTCAAATTCCTTTGCAACCACCTTGAACCCTGCCGGATTCTGGTACTTCGCATGCGTCTTCAACGTCAAACTACGCCCATCAAGATGTAATTCAGCCTCATCCTTCGCAATGCCAGGAATCTCAATCTTGAGCTCATATTCCTCTGGCTTCTCTGTCAACATGGCAGACGGCACAACATATTTTTCAGTATTCATTTCTAGTTCTCCTTTCGTATTTGTTAGCCTTGAATGGCAATCCGGCGCACACCCGTCGTTTCCGCTTTCGGCAGTTCAATACGCAAGATACCATTCTCGAATTTTGCATTTGCTTTATCAGCATTGACGCGGAAAGGCAAATCAAGCCGACGGCTCCAAGCCGGTTGCACTTCAACTTCCTTCCCCGTCGCCTTGTCAATTTCTGCCGCGGGCTTATCCGCAACAACAATCGCCTGAGGCTCCAACGAGAGCGTCACGTTCTTCGCATTGCGCCCCGGCAATTCCATATCAATGATGAGCGCGTCATCATCAAGAAACACGTTCACCGGCGGAAAACGACCCGCCGCGCGCGAACGCATGTTCTGGAACGTCCGATTGTTCGTCCCAAACAACTCATCCAGGAAACTCCATGGATCCAAATTCATCAGTGTATTCATTTTGTTTTATCCTTTCTTGTATGCCTTTATGTCTTTTGTATCAACACCAAACAAACCAGCATACACCGTGCCAAAGCCCTCCCAACCCCAATAACGCCCCATCCTGCGACAAAAAGTCACAAGTCAAGCAGCCAAAACGTCCCAACGTCTCTATTTAGTAAGGATGCCCCACTCCACAAGGGGCTCAAGCGGCAGTCCCATAATGTTTTCATAACTGCCGCGGTAATGCGAAACAATCAAATCGCCCGATTCATCAATGTCATACGCACCCGCACGGTCCAGCGGATGCACACGTTCCAAGTATTCCTCAATCAATTCATCCGACAACGTATGAAACGTCACATCACTCCGAACAACAACCACCTTCTCATCAAACGCCACCCCCGTCAGAACAACATGCGTCCGCCCCGAAAGCATCCGCAAAAAGTGCCGCGCTTCATCCAAGTCGCGTGGCTTGCCCAAAATCGTATTCTGAAACGCAACAATCGTATCCGCGCTCAAAACATTCTCATACCCCTTCTGATGGGCCGCCGCATTCTTCAGCGCGGCATTTTCCCTCACCGTCCGTTCAGGGTCATTTGGATAGCACACTTCCGCGGCATCCGTCTTGACGACCTCAAAATCAACGCCATGTTCGGCGAGGATTTTGGCACGGCGTGGACTGCCACTCGCTAGAATCAACCGCGGCACTTTTTCCCCCTCACCCCATACGCCGACTCGTCACTTCAATGACGTTCACCTGATTGCGCAACTGAAGGACGACCTGTTCCACCACGCGTTCCGTGCCAAGAATATCAATCTTCATTCGCGAGACGGTGCCATCTTCGGTCGGCCCCACATTCAAAGTTTGGATATTATAACCGCGCCCCGAAATAAGCCCCACAATCCGCGCCAAAACGCCGGGCTTATTTTCCACGAAGCAATTCAAACGATAGATTTCTTCTTTCATGTTTTGCTTTCCTTTCCGCGGCACTTATTTGAAAACCATTTCGCTGACCGACCGATTCGGCGGGATCATCGGATACACATTCGCACGCGGCTCAATAATCACTTCAACCACCGTCGTCTTTTCACTGCGCACCGCCTTCGCAATCGTCGCATCGAGCTTCGCGGGGTCAATCACACGAAACGCCTGCGCCCCATGCGCCTCCGCAAGCAACTTGAAGTCCGGCAAATAATCATACGGCAAATCTTCTTCAAGATGTTCATTCTTGGGCCGACCCTTCACCGTCAAAATCGACCCCGCGTAATTGCGCTTGTAAAAGAGTTCCTGCCACTGCCGCACCATCCCAAGACACCCATTATTAAGGATAACGAATGTGACCGGCAACTTCTGTTCAACCGCGACAACGACTTCCTCAAACGTCATCTGCGCCCCGCCATCGCCCAGAATCGCAACCGTCTTATATTCAGGCCGCGCCAACGCCGCACCAATCGCCGCGGGAATCCCAAACCCCATCGTCCCCATCCCGCCAGACGACAAAAAGTGCCGCGGAATCGAATGCCGAAAATGTTGCGCCGCCCACATCTGGTTCTGCCCCACATCCGTGACGATAATCGCCTGTCCCTTCGTCGCGCGGTCCACCGCCTCGACCACCGCCTGCGGCATGATGACGCCCGGGTGCATCGGCTTCCACACAATCGGCCGATGCCGCTTCCACCCTTCAATGCGGTGCATCCATTCTGGATGCGCGGCACTTTTCACCCGCGACGAAACAGTCGTCAACACATCCTTCACATCCGCGACAATCCCCAACGCCACGCGCACATTCTTCCCTATCGAGGACGGATCACAATCCACATGCACAATCTTCGCATGCGGCGCATACTTCGAAATCTTGCCCGTCACACGATCCGAAAAACGCACGCCAAAGGCAAGAATCAAATCCGCTTCATTGAGCGCCCAATTCGCCGCGGCCGTCCCATGCATGCCCGCCATCCGCAAGGCCAAAGGATCATGTTCATCAAACGCGCCCAAGCCCATCAACGTCGTTGCAACAGGGATACCCGCCTTATGCGCCAAGTTCGAAATATCTGCCGCGGCACCCGATGAAATCACACCGCCGCCCGCATAAATAACAGGCCGCTCAGCTTCATTAATCATCTTCGCCAACCGATTCAATTGCGACGTCGTCGCGCTCGATTCCGGATGATACGCCCTCAAGGAAACACGCTCTGGATACTGCGCACTCGTCAGCCCACGCTGCACATCTTTCGGCACATCAATCACCACAGGCCCCGGCTTGCCATGCGTCGCAATATAGAACGCCTGCGCCACCGTCTCAGGAATTTCATCCGCGGAATGAACAAGAAAATTGTGCTTGGAAACGCCGCGCGTAATGCCCGTCGTATCCGCCTCCTGAAATGCATCCGTCCCAATCTGCGAAAGCGGCACCTGCCCCGTAATACACACAATCGGCACGCCATCCATATTCGCCGTCGCCAGGCCCGTAATCGTATTCGTCGCGCCAGGCCCACTCGTCACAAGACACACCCCCGGCTTGCCCGTCGCACGCGCATACCCATCCGCCATATGCACGCTCCCCTGCTCATGCCGACCCAAAACAAACCTCATCGGCGCACGCGGCAAGCAATCAAATACATCCAAAATCTGCCCGCCCGGATAACCAAACAAAACTTCAGTCCCCGCCTTAACGAGACTGTCCACAAGCGCCTGCGCGCCCGTTCTCGATTCAATCTGCTTCATAAATTATCATCCTTCAAATAAGTCCGCGCCGAATTTGTCGCGCCCTTTGCCATCTCTTCATTCGCGTCCACACCCGCAAACTTGACCATGTCCGCCGACTCCAAAAATTGCTTCAACGCCTCAGCCGAATTCAATTTATGCTCCGGCTTCGCAACCTCCGCAAAAAATTCTTCCGTCGTCAAATTCGGCGCGCGAATTCCATACTTGCGTTGCACATACCGCCGCACCACCATCGTCAACTCCACATAAAAATCCTTGTACTTTCCTTTCTTCGGAAGTCCCTTCTTCAAAAGCCGCTCCAGCTCCACCCACGCCCGTTCAATCGGGCTCATCCGATGCTCCTTCACGCGCCGCGCCACATACTTCAACACCCAAATCAGCCCCGCCAAAACCGCCGCGGCCAACACAAGCGCCAACGCCGCATACCCCACCAACTTCCAACTCAACGGCGGCAAAACTTTCTTCGGGTCTGCTTCCATTCCACCCGTCACAGGCTCGCGCGCCGCCGGTGCCTCAAACCGAATCGGCCCCGCATAAAAATCTGCCGCGCCCTTCGCCGTCCCAACCCCCACCACAAACGGCGCAACCTTATACTCCGCCGCGCACGGCTCCGGCACCAACTTCCAATTCACAACCGTCGTCACACGCCCATCCGCACTCGTCTTCGGCTCTTCTTCAAAATCTTCCGCCAGCGAAAACCCACGCACCCGCGGCCTCAAATCAGGCGCCACAACCTTCACACCTTGCCCCGCCGTCAAACTCATCGTCAAAAACACACTCCGCGCCGGGTCAATCTGCGTCGTCTCCGATTCCACCTTCACCTCAACGCCATTCTTCTCGACCGACAAAAGTGCCGCGCCCAGCATCAAACATCTCACCAACCCAAACATCATTCACTCCTCCCTTCCAACGAAAACGCCTTCAGCCCATTCGCCGTCGTCATCGCCGCAAACGCCTCCAAATCCATCTTCCTCTGCTCCGCCAAAAAACGCGCCGTATGCACCAAAAACGCCGGCTCATTCGCCTTCCCACGCATCGGAACAGGCGCTAAATAAGGCGAATCCGTCTCTATGAGCAATCGATCATCCGGCACCACCAACGCCGCCTCGCGCACATTATCTGCCGCACGAAACGTCACAATCCCCGAAATCGAAATGTAAAATCCCAAATCCAACAACGCGCGGCAAAACTGCACCGACCCCGTAAAACAATGTATCACGCCACGCGACGGAATCTCTCGCAAAATCCCAAGCGTATCCTCATCCGCCTCGCGCGTATGAATCACCACCGGCAAATCACGCTCCTTTGCCATCTGCAACTGCCGCGCAAAAAGTTCTCTCTGCGCCCCACGCGTCTCCTCCGCCCCATAATAATAATCCAGCGCAATCTCCCCAACCGCATTCGCCCCCGCCCAAACAATCCGCGGCAAATCCTCTTCCTTCAACCCCGCCAAATCACGATCCCACCCCAGCGCCTTCCACGTCCGCGGAAAATTCGCCGCGGCCACCTTCGCCCCTTCATTCGCCTTCGCCCCACCGCCAACCGCCATCACATGCGTGACACCCGCCGCGTGCGCACGCTCCATCAGCGCCGCAATTTCTGCCGCGCTTCCTTCAAAATGAGCGTGTGTATCAAAGAAGTCCATCGTTAGAATTTACGCTTCCACGCCAGGAAGAAAAACAACGCACCAATCGACAACGTCAAGCACCCCGATATGCACATCACAATCGCGAATGCATGTGGATGCGCCTGAAACGGCAACCCAATATTCATCCCGTACATCGACGCAATCAACGTCGGCACCGCCAGCATAATCGTCGCCGCCGTCAAATACTTCATCACGTTGTTCAAGTTGTTATTGATGAGCGACGCAAATGTATCAAGCGTCCCATTCAAAATGTTCGCGTGAATCGTCGCTGTCTCCAGCGCCTGCTGATATTCAACCATCGCATCCTCAAGCTGGTCCCGATCATCTTCCGATAGCGTAATCTGCCGCGACGTGTTCGCCCTCGCCAAAGCAATCGAATCCGCCTTCAACGATGTCGTGAAATACACAAACGTCTTCTCAATCGTCAGCAACCTCAACAACACCTTGTTTGAAATCGACTCATGCAACTCATCTTCCAAATCATTCGTCCGCAAATGAATGTCATGCAAATACCGCAAAAACAAAACACCACCATGCCACAACAACCGAAACGCAAACCGATACTTATCACTCGGCGGACACACCCGGCGAATCTGATCCAAAAACGCCGTCGTCACTGGCGTCTTCGCACTGCACACCGTAATCACCGTCTCCCCAACCAATATAATCCCCAACGGCACCGTGCAATACGGCACAACCTCCGCGTCATCCACCGGACACGGCACATGCACAATCAAAAGTGCCGCGCCATCCTCATAATCAAAACGCGGCCTCTCATCGCGGTCCAACGGGTCCGTCAAAAAGTCCCGCGGCACCTGCGAATGCGTCAGCACCGCCTCCAGCTCCGTCGTCGTCGGCTCTACCAAATTAATCCAGCAGGACGGCGCAAACTCAGGTGTCTCCTTGAGCCCTCCATTCTCCCAGCGGTAAATGGTCATCATAACAACGGCCCTCCTTCATGCTAACCTTTTACGTTTACGCCAACTGCGACAAGAACCTCACATCATTCTCATACAGCCACCGAATGTCCGGAATCCCATACTTAATCATCGCAATGCGCTCAATCCCAAACCCAAACGCATACCCCGAAACTGCCGCGGGATCATACCCCACATACCCAAACACACGCGGATCCACCATCCCCGCGCCCGCAACTTCAATCCACCCCGAATCCTTGCACACGCGGCACCCCTTGCCCTTGCACACATGGCACGTAAAATCCACTTCCACCGACGGCTCCGTGAACGGGAAAAAGTGCGGCCTAAACCTCACCGTCACGCCCTCGCCCATCATCTCCTTCGCGAAGTACGCCAAAACACTCTTCAAATCCGCCAACGACACCGGCTTCGTGTCCACATACAATCCTTCAATCTGATGAAAGTTCGCCGAATGCGTCGCGTCCGTCGTGTCACGCCGAAATGTCCGCCCCGGACAAATCACACGAATCGGCGGCTTGTTCGCCATCATCGTCCGAATCTGCACAGGCGATGTCTGCGTCCTCAATAAGCTATCTTCCCCAAGCCAAAACGTATCCGTCCGATCCATCGACGGATGATGCGGCGGCGTATTCAACGCCGTGAAATTGTTGAACTTGTTTTCAATCTCTGGACCATCCGCCACCGTGAACCCAAGCCGACCAAAAATCCGCGCGCTCTCCTCAATCACCCTCGAAAGCGGATGCTTCGCGCCCAACTGAAACCACCGCCCGGGCAACGTCAAATCCGCATCCGCCGCCTTCTCACTCTTCGCGCCAACGCCCTTGCCCGCAAGCGCCGCCTCCACAGCCGCCTTCCACGCCTGCACCGCCTTGCCAAACGCCGGCCGCTCTTCCTTCGGCACATCCTTCATGCCCTTAATAATCGCCGGAATCGAACCATTGCGCCCCACGTACTTCACACGCAACGCCTCAACTGCCGCGCCATCTGCCGCGCCCGCAATCTCCTGCAAGCTCTCCGCCTGCGCCTTCTCCAACTCTGCAAGTGTCATCTTTTTACCTCCTAAATTTACTTCACACTAATGCCAACAGCCGACCGCACCTTCTCCAATATCGGCGCCGCCGCCGCACGCGCCTTCTCCCCACCCGCACGCAAAATGTCCTCGAGCGTATCCGGATCCTTCGCCAGCTCCTCACGCTTCGCTCGGAATGGATCAAACAACCGATGATACGCCTCAAGTAGCGCCTTCTTCGCATGCCCATATCCATACCCGCCCGCACGAAATGCCGCCGCCATCTGCGCCACTTCCTCCGGCGTCGCAAACAACTTGTACAACTCGTAAATCGAATTCCCTTCAGGCTCCTTCGGCTCTTCCATCGGCGTCGAATCCGTCACAATCGCCATCACCTTCTTCTTAATCGACTTCACATCCTCAAACAATTCAATCGTGTTGTGATAGCTCTTCGACATCTTCTGCCCATCCGTCCCAGGTATCGTCGCCACCGTCTCCGGAATGTACGCATCCGGCAACTTGAACGTTTCGCCATACGCATTGTTGAACTTCTGCGCCAAATCCCGCGTCACTTCCAAATGCTGCTTCTGATCCTTCCCAACCGGCACCAAATCCGCATTCATCATCAAAATGTCCGCCGCCATCAAAACCGGATACGCAAACAAACCATGCGTCGCATCCATCCCATGCGCCAACTTGTCCTTGTACGAATGACACCGCTCCAAGAGCCCCATCGGCGTCAAACACGACAAATACCACGCCAGCTCCTGCACCTCTCCAACATCACTCTGACGATAAATAATCGTCTTCGCCGGATCAATCCCACACGCCAAATAATCCAGCGCCACATCCCGCGTCGATTCCCTCAACGCCTTCCCATCTCGAACCGTCGTCATCGCATGGAAATTTGCAATGAACATAAAAATCTCTTCGCCCTTCTCCTGAAGGTCGAACATCGACTTCATCGCACCGAAGTAATTGCCCCAGTGTAGCTTGCCCGAAGGCTGTATACCTGTTAGAATTCGCATAGCCACATATTATACCATATTTCGGCGGAAATAACCACCCCCAAAATTCACCCCCTTCACGCCTCCCTCCGCGGCACTTTTCCAACCCCCAAAGCCCCCTTCCCGC
>CAVGIZ010000059.1:0-12257 GCA_963629255.1 Anaerovoracaceae bacterium | reverse complement strand
CATATACATCATAGCCCAGTTTTCCATTGTACGTGTTATTCCAAGAGATCGTATTCCGAACAAATCCATCCCATAATCCATACCCGATGTTATTCACGACAGTACAATTAACAACTTCTCCATTCGCAAAAACACCGCCGCCAAAAGTACCCCCATACTCATTATCATATGCCAAAGTGTCATACGCATGAGTACCAGCTCCTCCACTCGCACCACCATATCCAAATCCGTAGCATCGTTTAATAATGCAATGTCTTATCGTGCCACCATGCACAGCAGCCGAGGAATAGGCTCCGGCATATCCATTCTGCAAAGTAAACCCCTCCAACACAGTATTGGACGAACCCAATTTTATGCATGTGTTCGTGCTGCCGCCATCAATAATTGTAGCGACCGCACCATCTATGCTTCGAATCGTGATTCCTTTGTCCGTCGCATCCACAATCCCATAGATCCCAGCACTCACCATGACCGTATCGTTTGACGATGCCGCATCTACTGCCGCCTGGATCGTCTTTTTGGCCAAAGCCGGCGATGTACCCGCATTAGAATCGGAGCCGCTTGTCCCATTCACATAATATGTTGCCGCCAAACCATCGATGGCAAACGCCACCGCGCAGACCGCGGTGACAATCGCAACTTTCATTCTCATAAGGTGTTTCATTTTTTGTTTTCCTTTTCTTTCCGCGCCGAGTTTACAAAGAGAGTCCGTCCTGGCGCAGAAATAAAGAACGGCGCACTCTCAAGATTCACATCTCGTGAGAGGCACCGGAAAGAGCCTATACAGGAATATGAATAGAGAATGCGCCGCGTGATTATCACGTGACGCACAATATTCGTATTTCACTCCTGTATTCGAAATTTCCGGTTTCTCACGAAGTTACTTTACGCACTGTTGCGTACGTTGTCGGGTCCTTTCGGGATGTCCGACTCCTTAGTTCATTCGCAGCAAAATTGCCGCAGCCTCACCAAGGTTCTGCCTCCGATTGCTTTCACAATCCCCAGCCGATAGCGAGAGTCCTGTGCCCTCTCGCCGTTATCAAAGATCAATCAAAGTCCTTTTATCACCACTCAACGAAGCACAATTTCGTCAAGCCACCTCGCACCCACAATTCATCTGCCTCTACAAAACGCCGCATATTATACCATATTCCCGCCCGAATTGCAATACCCCGCGGCAAAAATTTACTCAAACTAATTCGTCACGATTCGTACCCATACGACAAGAACCAGAATGAGGAGCGGGCGGCGGCATTGAGTGTCGAGCTGAGAGCCTTCGACGATTCGCCTGGGAGCGAGACCGAAAGGTCACCAGACGCAACGAACTCAACCAGCGATGGCTAACCGCACTTCGAATCGGGGCCGCTCGTCCATCGCGGCAAAAACTTCAGCAAAATAACCCACCAGCCTCTGCGGTGATGGGTTATCCTTTTCAATGCAAATCGTCACCTGCTCCATTACGCGTTCGGCCACAACTCGTGTGCCAACTCACGCAGCTTATACTTCTGAATCTTCTGCGATGCCGTCATCGGGAATTCTTCCATGAAGTGCACATACTTCGGAATCTTGAACCATGAAATACGGTCCTTACAAAATGCCGCGACATCCTCCTCCTTGATCTTCGCGCCATCCGATGGAATAATAAATGCCGCGGGCTGCTCGCCATACTTCTTCGACGGACATCCCACAACTGCCACATCCCGCACACCTGGCATCGTCCCCAAAAAGTCCTCGACTTCCTTCGGCGAGATATTCTCACCGCCACGAATGATCAAGTCTTTCAAACGCCCCGTGATGTAGTAATACCCGTCCTCATCCATGCGCCCAATATCACCCGAATGCAGCCACCCATTCTTGTCAATGCACTTCGCGGTCTGCTCCGGCATCTTGTAGTAGCCCTTCATCGTATTGAACCCGCGGCAACAAATCTCGCCATCCTGACCAATCGGCGAAATCTCACCGCTCTCTGGATCAATAATCGCCACCTCAACACCCGGCAACGCCTGACCAATCGTCTGGCACTTCCGTGCAATCGACGTCTCAAAATAACGCGTCATCGTCATCACCGGACCCGACTCGGTGAGCCCATACGGGTTCGTAATCTCCCGCATGAACATCTTGTCATTCGCCTGTTGCATACGATGCGTCGGGCACGCACTCCCCGACATAATCCCCGTCCGCAGCGACCGAAAATCAAACCGATCAAAGAGCGGATGGTCCAGCATCGCGATGTACATCGTCGGCACGCCATACGTCGCCGTGCACTTCTCCTTTTCAATTGACGTCATCACTTGGACTGGATCAAACTTCTCCAAAAACACCATCGTTGAACCATGGTTCACACAGCTCATCACCCCCAAGACGCACCCAAAGCAATGGAAGAGCGGCACTGGAATACACACCCGATCGCGCGACGACAAATTCTGGCAAGCTCCAATCCAGAACCCATCGTTGGCAATATTCCGATGCGTCAACTGCACGCCTTTCGGGAAACCCGTCGTCCCCGACGTGTACTGCATGTTCACAACATCGTTCACATTCACTTCGCTCTGACGCTTCAAATACTCTTCCTGCGTCACTTCACACGCCAGCGCCTTCACCTCGTTCAGCGAATACATCCCGCGATGCTTCTCGCCACCCAAGAAGAAAATCCTCTTCAAGCACGGATACTTTGCACTCTTCAATTCCCCGCGCGGACATTCCTTCAGCTCCGGAATCAAATCATTCAGCACCTGAATATAATCGCAATCACGATACCCATTGATCACGAACAAATTCTCCGCGTCCGACTGCTTCAGAGCAAAGTCAATTTCCTGACTCTTGTAGTTGATGTTGAGCGGAAGAAGAATCGCGCCAATCTTCGCCGTCGCGAACATGAGGACCACCCAGTGCGGCACATTCGTGGCCCACAGCGCAACCTTTTCGCCGCGCTTCACCCCGAGTGCCATCAAGCCCTTCGCAACATAATCCACTTCCTCGCCAAACTCAAACCACGTCAATCGATAATCGCGGTCAGCATACACAACGGCATCATTCTCGCCACACCGTGCAATGGTCTGGTCCAAGAGTTGCCCCAACGTATATTCCCGCGTAATGGGAAGGTTATGCCACGGCGTCCCGGTCGAGACGCTTTGCGTGAACGGAGCCTTACTCGGCGCCGTCCCAAACGGATCTGTCAACTTGAAATCGCTCATGCCGTATATTATACCATATTTTCGCTCACTTTGGTAGGGGGATATTTCACCCCTTCCCGCGGCACTTTTGTAAGCTTGCCACAAAGTGCCGCGGAGCTCAGGAAAAGTGCCGCGGTTAGAGACCTTGAATCACCGCTCTGGCCGACGAAATGGTATTTCCTTCGCAATCGAGGACGCCCGCAAATTCAGGAATCGAGGACAGGACGCCCGAGACGTTCTTCAAGCGGAAGAGCAAGATGTAGCGGCGATAGTGGCGGTTCGAAGTAAATGCCGCGGAAGGTGCCGCGTCAAGTCCCGCTTTGGAGTCGCCGATGATGGTGGCGTGGTCGCCGAGACCGAAGGCGATGAGGGGCCCGCCTGTGAGCGAGACATCATCTTTCACTTCTTGGTCGGAGTATTCCGCGTCCGTTTCATAGCGTGCGATGAGGTCTTGTCCGCACGCGCGATAGATGGCGCGGCCGCGATTCGTCTTGGGGTTGATGGCGGCGACGTACATGCCGTTCGTGACGCCACGGACGATGCACGCGGCGGTTTCGGGATTCATACCGTTTGTTTCGGTTGGAACGCTGCCATCGTCGCCGTGGCCATAGATTTGGTAGGGCGTTTTGGTCGGGTCGTCGGATGGGTTTGCGTAGGTGTTATGAAACATGAGGTGCTTGAGGCCGAGGCGATGGATGAGGCCGTTGACTTCGCTTTGATTGAGCGAGTAGTAGCAAAGGACGGGGATGAGGATTTTGGGAAGGCCTTTATTGTGCTCGGCGATTGTTGCGGCGGTGGCATCGGTGGCGTCAGTTGGGCCTGTGTAGAAGCCACCCGAAGCGAGGTTGGTGATGATGGTGGAGCCGAAGCCATCGGAACTGCCGCGCTCGGTGCCCGAGGTTTTGGCTTCGAGGAGTGCGTCGAGGCGATTGAGGCGATTGCCTTCGAAGGAGAGAAAGCTTTCGACGCCGCGTTCGATGGCCTTTTGATTGGCGAGCGAGACTTTGCGCGCGGCCGCTTCTTTAACGCCGCCGAGTTTGTTGACGGCCAGCGTCGAGATGATGGCGATGATCGCGATGACCATCAAGAGTTCGATGAGCGTGAATGCTTTTTTCATGTTGAGAGTTCCTTTCGGTAAAAGTTATTTGATGATATTTTTGAGGTCGTCCATGACGTTGCGTTCGCGGTCAGGAATGACTTCTGGATCGGTTTCCTTTTGCTTTTTGAAGATGCCCATGTTGGGGCGACCATCCGCCGCGGGATGCGAAGAGAGCGCCTGCATGAGTTCTTCGGAAATGCGGCCGCCTTCGAAGGGCGTCGAGATGACATGCGGCTTGATGAGGACGATGAGTTCGGTGCGTTCCTTGGCTTTTTCGACGCCGCGGAAGAGCCAGCCGAGAAGCGGAATGGAGCCGAGGAATGGCGTGCGCGTATAGACGTCCTTTTCGGTTTCGCGGATGAGGCCGCCCGCCATCACGGTCATGCCGTCTTTGGCGACGAAGGTGCCCGTGAGCGAGCGCGAGGACACGATATCGACCGATGTTTGCGAGACAGCCGACACGCTTTCTGACGAGTAGATTGGAATCGAGGCGCCGTTCTTTTGAATTTCAGAATTCTCTTGGAGGAGGCGCAACGTGACGGTTTTGTCGGAGTTGATGTTGGGCGTGATGAGAAGCATGGTGCCGACATCTTCGTATTCAAATTCGGTCGCGGGACTCACCACGCTTTGGCGCTCGCCCATCACGACTTGTCCGGAGATGCCTTTGACGATGGGGTATTCTTGGCCGTCGAAGATGCGCGAGACTTCGTTATTTGCGACGAGCAAAGTCGGGGTCGCGAGCGTGCGGACCTTGCCGTCTTTTTGGAGGAGCTGGATGCGCGCGGCAATATTTTTGCTGACGACTTGGAAGCTCATGGCACCGGCGAGAGCAGGAGATGAAGCGACAGGCGAGAAGCCAGGGAAGCCTGCGAGAAGATTATCGGAGGAGCTTGTCACATCGGTATTTTGTTCGCGATTGAAGCTGTAGCTGAAGTCGGCTTGATAGTCGTCGGTGATATCAAGTTCGAGGACTTTGACTTCCATGAGAACCATCGGGGTTGGGATGTCGAGCTTCTTGACGAGGCGGCGAATTTCGTCCATCACGCGCACGTCTGAGGTGCGGACGATGAGAAGATTATTTTTGCGCGAGAGGGTGACGAAAATATTTGCCGCGCCGGGTGTGACGGAGGTGTAGACGGAGTCGAAAGCGTTGGTGGCGTGGGCGCGATAGGCCGTTTCGAGGCGCTTAGCGTCGGTCGTGGAAAGAACGCTTGAGCGGTCCGAGCTGAAGCGGCGATTACGGATGCGTGGGTTGAGTTGGTCCCATTGCGTAAGGCGCGAGAGCATATTGCCACGGCTGAAGGAGAAGGTGCCGGAGCCCGATTGTGAGCCGGAAGAGGAGGAGGCTTGGGGCGATTCCATCGAGAGGAATTGCGAGCCGCCATTGTCGTCGAGGACACGGAAGCGGCGGAAGCGGCGCGAGAGGTCGTTCTCGTCGTCGTCGTCCATTTCTTCCTCGCCGAGAGAGAGGAGCGTGCGGTCCGGGTAGAGGCCGTAAATGACGGAAGCAACTTCGATGACGTTGGGATAAAGGAGCGTGAAGGTTTCGGTCACTTCTTCACGGAAGGTAGACAGGTTGTCATTGTACTCTTGCATCGTGGTGATGCGGATGACGTTGCCGTTGGGCTCGCGGCGAAACCAGAGGCCCGTAGCGCGGCAAACTTCCTCCACCGCCGCATCCGCCGTGACGTTACGTAGGAAGATCGAAACGGTCTTGTTGGCGGTTGCGTCGGAGGAGGAAATGTTTACGCCCGTTTGGTCGGCGACGAGGCGCATCAGCGTGGAGAGCGGCACCTTCTCGCTTTCGAGGTAGCGAATGAATTCGTTGGGCATATTGGTGGGCGCATCGAGCGGCAGGTAGGAGCCTGGCAGGAAGACGCCGCTTTTACCAGAAGAGGTTTCAAGTTCAACGCCGCCGACAGTCACCGATTTGATGGCGACATCGACTTTCACGCCATCGATTTGTTCTTGTAAAATACTGCCGCGGCGCACGGCCGTTGCGTGGGTGGGCGCGTCGCCGATGAGGGCCACACCTTCATTCGAGGCACCGACAACAAGCGCGTGGAGGCGCATGGATTTGGCGTCGGTGAGCTGTTGTTTGAGGCGGTCGGCCATGGCGCTTTGCGGGATGGTCGGGTCGTTCGTCGCCGCGTAGGTGGCGGTGAAAAGTGCCGCGGTCAGGAGAATGGAGAGAATGTGTTTCATAAGTCGTGTCCTTTCATTTTAGTTAGTGCCCGCCATGGCGAAAAGCGCCATAAAGAAGGCGATGTAGACGAAACCGACGATGGTGCCGGAAATACAAATTGCAACAGGCTCGATGAGCATACCAAAGCGTTTGATGGCAAGGGCGAGCAGCATTTCGTGGAAGCGCGCGAGCTCAGAAAAGGTTTCAGGCAAGGCGCCCGAAACTTCGCCGACCGCCACCATGCGACGCAACATGGGCGTAAATTCAACGGCAGGGCGCAGGCTCGTTTCGAGAGATTCGCCGCGGAGAACGCCATCGTGAGAGGCCGCAACGCGACGACGGAAGCGGCGGTTCGTCATCAAGCGCGCGGCAGTTGTAAGCGCATCAAGAAGCGTGATACCCGACTCGGTCATGATTTGCATTGAACGTGAAAAGAGTGCCGTTCCCGCAAGGCGCAAAATGCGGCCTGTGATGGGAATACGAAGTAGAAATGCATCTTCCATTTCATGGCCAATAGAATGAAGACGAATAGCAACCCAAACAAGAATTGCCGCGACAAGACCAATCAAAATGTTGAGCCCGTTGAGTTGCACCCATGTGGCAAAATCAAGGAGCATTTGTGTAATGGGTGGAAGCTGGGCGCCACCAGCTGTGAGAAATTCAGCGAGCTTCGGAATAACCGCAATCACAAGATACGCACTCACGCCAATCGCCATCGAAACAGCAATGAACGGATAGAGGAGCGCATTCATAACAGCCATGCGCAAATTGCGTTTCGCTTCCATTTGGTCCGCAGCACGCGTCACCGCGCGTTCCAATTCGCCCGACTTTTCACCAACCTCCACAAGCCGCACAACAATCTCACTAAAGTGCCGCGGATGATTGGAAAGTGCCGCGGCAAATGTGTCGCCATGCTCAATCGTGTTGCGCACATCTTGCCACGTGCGTTGCCCACGCGGCGAAAGGGATTGCTCTGCAACCGTCGCCAGCGATTTGACTAGCGTGACGCCGCTCCGAAGCATTGACGCCAATTGCCTCAGTCCCATCTCTACATCAAAACCCGTCATCGGCTTGAGCCACGCGGGGTGCCAAAACGGTGGCAAGCCATCGTGCGTATGCACTTCCTCAATTGACAACACCACAACATGCTCCGTCCGCAACCTCACCATCAACGCCGAACGCGATTCCGCCTCGCGTTCTTGCGTGCGTGTGATGCCCATCGCATCGCGTGCTGTCACTCTAAAAACCATTAGTCGCCCACCGCCTTCATCACTTCTGCGACCGACGTCACGCCCGAGGCCACCTTCTCTGCCGCGTCTTTCCGCATCGGTTGAAACGCCGCGTCCTTATCGTCTGGCTCAAACAATTCAAAGAGTCCAATGCGCCCCATGTACCCGCGTCCACCGCACTCAGGACACCCCTTCGCACGATAAAACACCATCCTCGGCGCGCGCTCAACCCCCAACACCGCAAGCTCCGCATCCGTCGGCTCATACGCCTCGCGGCACTTCACACACAGCCTCCTCACAAGCCTCTGCGCCACCGCAAGGCGCAACGTCGCCGTCACCAAATTCGGATCCAAGCCCATATCCACAAGGCGCGTCACCGTCGACTTCGCATCGTTCGTGTGCAACGTCGACAACACCAAATGCCCCGTCAGCGCGGACTTCACCGCCGCGTCCAGCGAATCACTGTCGCGAATTTCGCCAATCATCACAACGTCAGGATCATGCCGCAACAACGACTTCAGCGCCTTCGCAAAATTCACCTTGTCCGACGAATCCACTTCCGCTTGCGACACGCCCGACATCTCATATTCAATCGGATCCTCCACCGTCAAAATGTTGAGCGGCTCGCCCTTGAGCAATTCGTTAATCGCGGCATACAAGGTCGTCGTCTTGCCACTCCCCGTCGGCCCCGTCAACAGCACCAAACCATACGGACGGCGAATCACCTTGTCCATAATCGCACGGTCCCTCGCCGCCATCCCCAAATCATCCAGCGTCAAACGCTTGCCACCCGTCTCCAACAACCGCAACGTAATGCGCTCTCCATGCCGCACCGGCAACGTTGCCATTCGCACATCCAGCGGCGCCTGCGTAAATCCGCCCATCCCCACCGGCTGCCACGTAAAACCGCCATCCTGCGGCGCGCGGCGCTCGGCAATATCCAACGACGCCAACACCTTCAACCGACTCGTCAACGCGCTTTGCATCGCCGCCGGAATCCGCAGCACTTCCTCCAACTGCCCATCCACACGAAACCGCACCCGCACCGAATCCGCAAACGGATCAAAATGCACATCCGACGCATGCAAGAAAAGCCCCGCACGCAAAATGCGATCCACCAATTGCACGCTATCCGTCAGCGCTTCAGCATGCGCCAATAATTGTTCAGCGGCGAGCATGATGCAACCTTTCCTTAAGCTGTTCCGGATTCTTCGAATGCGCAATCGCAAGCTCTTCACTAATCTTGCCCGTCGCATACAATTCGCACAACGACTGGTCCATCGTCCGCATTCCAACCGCGCCACCCGTCTCAATCACCGAATACAATTGCGCACTCCGCCCCGTCGCAATCAAATTCGCCGTCGCCGTCGTATTCACCAACAATTCACACGCCGGGCACCGCCCCGTCCGATCCGCCATCGGCAACAACCTCTGCGCAAAAATGCCGCGCAACACCAACGCCAACTGCCGCCTCACACTATTCTGCTCATCCGATGGAAACACCGAAACAAGCCGTTCCACCGCCCCCGCGCAATCCCCCGCATGCAACGTCGCAAACACCAAATGCCCCGTCTCCGCCGCCCTTAGCGCCGTCCGAATCGTATCTAAATCCCGAATCTCCCCAACCAAAATCACATCTGGATCTTGCCGCAACGCCTCCACCAACGCATCATTAAAACTCTTCGCATCGCGCCCAACCTGCCGCTGATTGACAAGGCACACATCCGACTTATGCACATATTCAATCGGATCCTCAATCGTAATAATGTGCCCCGCCCGCGAATGATTAATCCGATCCAAAATCGTCGCCAGCGTCGTCGACTTCCCACTCCCCGTCGGCCCCGACACCACCACCAATCCATCCGTCTCCTCGCAAAATCCTTCCACCCGCGCCGGCAACCCAAGCTCCGCAAACCCACGAAACTCCGCATCCAATCTCCTCAACGCCACCGCATGCCGCGACGCCTCACGAAACACATTGAACCGATACCTCACCCCAGACGGACTCGTCAGCGCCCCATCAATCGCCCCTTCATTCAACAGCGTCACACGCACTTTCTCCGTCCCATCCGGACACCCAATCGGCAACGTAAAAAGCCCCAACTCCATCGCAATCGCATCCACCGCCTTCATGTCAAACGGCGCCAATCCACCCTTCTCAATCAAACTGCCGCGAATCCGAAAACGCGGCCGCTCATCCACCGCCAGATGAATGTCACTCGCACCAAACTCTTCACACAACGCCAATAAATTCTGCAACAATTCGCTCATCTCATTTCCCTCCTTTACAACCAAATCGTCAATACCCACCGACTATGCCGCCCCTCGCGCATCTCCACCTTCTCCACCACAACCGCCATCTCTCTCGCGGCAAAAATCTCCAGCGCCGCCACAACCTGCGGATACCGCCCCTCCACCGTATAAATCCGCTTCGCCACCTCCGGCCGCACCCCCGTCGCCTTCAACACATCCCCGCCGCGAAACACCTCCTGCGCGCCCACATACGCCTCGCCCACAATCTCATCCCCAAACTCATCCTCAACCACAAAACCCTCATCCTCGCCCTCATTCCGCGCCGCGCGAATCACCAGCCCCGCCTCGCGCAAAACACCCATCACCGCGCGCTCCCGCTCCGCAATCCCCGCGGTACTTTTCCCACGCACCTTCGCTTCCGGCGTCGGCACCTTCTTCTCCGCCTCAAGCTCCTCCAACGCCTCCGCACGCGCCTTCTTCGCCCGCGCCATCTCGAAATCAAAATCCTCCGCCTTCACCAAAACCGCACTCCGCGCCGCCAATTCATCCACACGCTTCCCCGCGTCAACCCGCCAAAAATAAAGGTACGCCACCACAATCGCGACTGGCAAAACCACCGCGATAAACAACTTATCTTTCGTCCGTATCTCAGTCATGTTTCAACTCACATTCAAAATTTGCCGTCACACTCTTCCCTTGCGCCTGAATCGCCCCCGCCGTCAACGTCCAACCCAGCTTCCCCGCCGCCTCCGTCAACTCAACCATCATCTCCGATGCCGCTTCAGCCGACACCGCCACCGCCTTCAACGCCACACGCCGCGCGCCCCCGCCAATCGACTTCACCACCGCCTTCTCCCCACACGCCTCCGCAATCGCCTTCAAAATCTCCGGATACGCCGCGCGCAATTTCGCCGCCTCATCCTGCGCCGCAACCTCCGCCGCTCGCCGCGCCCTCATCGCCTGCGCCTCATCCCGCGCCGCCCGCGCCTCGCCCTTCACTCTCTCCACCTGCGCCGTCAGCACACTCTCCTCCCCAACCGTCCTCTCCAACCTCGCCTTCCGCATCCCAACCCACGCCGCATCCAACACCACAAGCCCCACAACAACCGCCCCCACAATCATCGCCACACGCAAATACGCCTCTTCCCCATTCACCAACTTCCCCAAAAATCCGCCGCGCACCTTCGCCTTCCGCCGCACCGCCACATCATACACCTTGACCCCCGCCTCCGCGCCCATCACCTCGCGATACCCAACTTCCGCCTCCCCAGCGCTCACACCCGAAAACGGCTCCACCTCATACGCCAGCGCCATCGCCAACTCTTCCGGCTTCAACCCCGCCACTTGCATCGCCACCATCCGCACCTGCTGATGATACGCCTTCGCATCCTCTAATGGACTCATCTCTCTCTCCTTCATGGCAACACAACCTCCACCAAATTGTCCCCCGGCCGCACACAAATCTGCCGCGCCACACCCGTCACACTGTCCTTCAAAATCCGCACCCCCGGCGTCACCCCTTCAAACACACACGCCGCCGGATACTCCACACTCTCCACCGCACCCGTAATCATCCCACCCGCCGGACCATACCACGTAAACGAAATCGTCCCATACTCATTCGTCCCCGCCGCAACCCCTTGCACAATCAACCGACTCTCACTCCCACCATTCGGCACAACCGAACAAAACTGCCGCGCCTCACGCCTCCCCGCCGCCCCATAATGCGCCACACCAACCACATACCCATTCGTCACCACCACACGCTCAAACCCAGCCTCATCCGCCTCAACAAACTCATTCCCCCACGGATCACGAATCACATCTTTCCCAAACGGCACCTTCACATACGGACCCCTCCAGCCCGTCGGCACCCACACATTCGCATCCGCAAGTCCCTTCGCACCCGCCACCAAATTCCCACTCGTCGCCTGCCGCACACCAAACTCCTTCGCCCCACTCGGCCGCACCAACAACTCCTCCAAACCATTCGTCACACTCGGCTTCACCATCCGCCCCATATCACACAAAAAACCACTCATCTCACCCTTAACATCCCGCTCAAAAACCGCCGCGCGAATCTCTCCCAATTGACGATTCGCCACCTGCTCCAACTTCGAATCCCTCAACCGCGACGCCTCCCTCACCGCCAAATGCGTCACAATCCCAATCACCATCAACACCACCACCAACTCCACCAATGTAAAACCCTTCTTCCCAAAATGATTCGCCCCCTGAGCGTCGATGGTCAAGCTGTGCTTGACCACATCCCCCACTCCCCTTTGTTCTGTGCGCCAAGCGCAAGCTTGGCGTTCTAC
>CAVGIZ010000058.1:0-12411 GCA_963629255.1 Anaerovoracaceae bacterium | reverse complement strand
TTTCCAGCCCACTTTTCATGAAAAATGGGACGAACCATCACCAACCCCAATAAAACATACCCTATTCACTTTTCATGAAATGTGAATGCACACACCCAACTCCCTCAAAATCTCTATGTTCTTTATGTTCTACACGGCTAAAAATCTCTACACGCTCTACACGGTCAATTCCACCCCCCCCCCAAAAAAAAACATAAATCCCCGTGCCTATTCCCCGCGAAGCAAGCAAACGCGTGAACGGTCGCCTTTTGCCAGGCTCGAAGTTAATCCCCTCGCGGCACTTTTACTTCTTTTTCCGCGGCGGAAGTTTAATCGTACTCGTATTCTCCATCTGCAACCGATACAACTCCTTCTGCGCCTCAATCTCCCGCCGCAAAACTTCCTCCGATGGCATCACCGCCGAATACTTCACCGCAAACATATTCTTGTTGTCATGCAATATGGAATAGCGCGCAATCGCCTCATCCGTCTCGCCGCACAAAACAATCCCAACCGTCGGGTTATCATCCTTCCCACAAACCTGCTCATCAAACATCCTCCGATACATATCCATCTGCCCCACGTCCTTATGCGTCACCTTCCCCATCTTCAAATCAAACAAGAAGAAACACTTCAAAATGTAATTATAAAAAACAAGGTCAATAAAATAATCCTCCGACCCCGCGCGAACATGCCTCTGCCGCGCCACAAATGAAAACCCTCGCCCCAACTCCATCAACACATCCTTCAAATGCGAAATAATCGCCGACTCCAATTTCGTCTCCCGTACCTGCACATCTTGCGGCAACGAAAGAAATTCAAGTATCATCGGATTGCGAATAAAATCAGCCGGCACAAGCGATGCAGGCTTCTCCGGCAGCGGCGTCAACGGCAATTCTTTCTTCCTCTTCCGCCGATCAGGATTCGCCGCGCTCAACAACCGATGATACGCATCCGTCGAAACCTGCCGCTCCAAATCGCGCGAACTCCACCCACTCGCCACACACTCATTCATATACCACTCCCGCGCAATCGGATCCTTCTCGCGCATCAAAATCCGATAATGCGTCCAACCTAATTCGTGACGCAGTGCGTCACGAATCGGAAACGACAAATAAAACAACCGCATATAACGCAGATTGCTCATATCATACCCACGCCCATACTCCGCCGTCAACTTTTCAGCCAAGCTCTCTAGCGTACGCCGACCATACTCAGCCTTCCGCCGACCCTTCTGTTCCCCTTCCACAATCAATTGACCAATCGCCCAATTCTGTTGCACCAAAACAGTATTGGCGGCGACAGAAACAACCCGCCGCCCTTCGTCAATAATCTTACGAATCGCGCGATACAAACTCTCCACAACTTTCGTCTCAGCCATAACAATACCTCGCTTTCTTTTGAAACTTCACACCCCATATTATACCATATTTCCGCCCAACTCTCAACCCCCCACTCCAAAATCTTTATGTTCTACACGGTCACCTCCAACTCCCAAACCTGTCTCTATGCCTGCTCTCGCAAAGCAAGCGGAGGCGTGAACCGAAGCTTTTTGTTAGGCTCGGAGTTAAAATCCCCCGCGGCACTTTTCTACACGCTCTACACGGTTAATTCCATCCCCCTACAATCGCCCTGCAAATACGCGACAAATTTTTAAAAGTACGCGCGTAAATTCACAAAAATACACGGCCAATCTGCCGCGCCTGAAAAAACCCCCTTTTTCACCCCCAAAAAACCCCCTTTTCGTACCCCCAAAAACCCCCTTTTCGGGGGGTCGAAAACCCCCTTTTTTAATCTCACTCATATACCTCTAGCCTCCTGTTTTACATTTTTGTAAGTAAATTTCCCCCCCTAAATTTCCCGGGAAATCTAAAGCTTCCCACCCCCCCCCTTTTAAGGGGGGTGGGAAACAGGGTTTCTAGTCCTTTCTACTTTTTCGCCGCAGACGAATCTTCAGCCGAACTTGTACCACTAAACAAGGTGCCGTAGACGATTTTATTCGTCGGCAGAACACGTTGCGTAGCAATTCCATACCGATTTGTATTTTCGGTCAATTCCGAATAGGCCCGATCGCCACGCTTTTTACCGAACATATTATGCGCGGTATCACGCAGATCAGTCGAACTCAACGGTTTGCCGTAGACCTGTTTGGCCAGTTCCTTGGCATCGAGCTTCGGGTCGCCAGCATCCGTTTGGCCGCTGGAGAGAAGGTTCGCCGGCAGCTCTTCCGCCGTCGGTTCCCGCCAAAAGACGATGTCATCCGAATGCGCAATAATCTTCCGATTCGTCTTCTCGCCCGTCGCCGTCCGCCAACAGAGCGGTTCGGACCGCTTGGCCACCGTCAGCTTGTAGAACCCTTTCGTTTTGGCCACCCGACTGATGACGATGACGGCGCGTGCCCAGTTCGTCCATTCAGACGCACCCGAGACCTCATACGCCGAATCGCCATCCACACCAATCGTACGCCCAGCCGCATCCTTTCCCGGCTTATTCGTGTGATGCACGAACATAATCGCGCACGGATGGTCCGCGTCCATAATGATCGGGTCAATGCCTTCCCGCAGGAAGTGCGAGACGTCCTGGTTCTTCGCCACATCGCCGCCGAAGTAAGCATGGACCGGGTTGACGATAATCAGGTCGAACTTCTTCTTGGCTTGCACCCGCGCGAGCGTCCGAATAAATTCGTCGCCCGTCTTTCCCAGGAACGCGTCACGCTCCCAGTAGATGCTCGCCTCGGCCTTTCCAAGTTGCTCCTTGGTCCAACCACGCCGCATCAGTCCTTCCCGAATTTGTTCCCGAAAGAACGACATCTCCTCCACGCCATCTTCAGATTGGATGATCCCAATCTTCATCGTGCGAATCGGACAGAGCCCGAACTCCTCGCACCCCATCGCCCACGAATACGCGAGCTGAAGCGAGAGGGTCGACTTACCGACACCAGCTTGCGCCGTCACGATAAACCCGTTGCCGCGCCGAATCCAGCCATTCCGAAACAGCGCGTTCGGATTCTCCTCCTCCGGAATCGGGTCCGGAAGAGCCGCCATGGTCATCGATTCCTCGATGTCCCCGTGAACAGTCCGTGAGGCATTCCGCGCCGTAGTCGCAATGCATTGCGCATAGGAGTAGGCATCCGAGTAGACCGGGGCCAGATTCATCGCTTGACGAACTTTCGCGGCAACTTTTTCCTTTTCACGAAAGTCCACAATCTTCTGAATCCGCCCAATCTTATCCAGTTCCCCAAGAGAAACATACTTCTCGTTGAGTCCCGCATCCTTCACGCCTGCCTGACGCGCCGCGTACGCCAATTGTACCCGGTCCATCGTCTCGACTTTATTCATTGCCCTGAACGCGGTCCGACAGGACTCATCCGAAAAATAGCCTTCCTCAAGACCAAGCTTCGGTGCCCATTCCCGCATAAATCGCGGGTCATGAACATAATCCTCAATCACGCCACGTTCGAATTCTTTTACTTCAATCTCGTTCATTATACTTGTCTAATAATTAATTGTTACTACTATTTGGTTAAGTTTTTTTGACGATTTTGCCCTTACGTCATTTCACGGGCTTTCAGTTTAGCTACATAGATTCTCCTTTCAATTTTCGCCGCGTCCGCGGCAGTTTTGGAACATTCCCCGCGGCACCTTACCGCGGCACTTTAGCCCTGCTCATTAATATATAGTGCTATCGAGAAGCATCAATTTGGCACACTTCTTAAACTTTTTACTTTATTGCCCGATTTGATGCACTTCAGCCGACAGAGTCTACAATTAATTGGCAGCTTGGCGTCTAGTTAAATAGACACCTAAAGCGTCTGTGCGTCATATTTTTTTAAACACGACGCCTAGGCGCTCTCGTAAGCTGTCCCCCGACAGCTTCAATTTTATCCAACGCGCGCTTAAGGAATGTGCGCCCCGTGGAACGGGAGGAGGCCGCTTGCGCGGCAGTTTTTTACCGCTTGCGCGGCAGTTTCCAACAAAGACCGAGGACTGCCCGAAGGCAATCCTCAATCGCTAAGCAAATTGCTCACTTAGGCCTCGGCGACCGAGCCGCCAGCCTTCTCAATCTTCGCCTTCGCGGCTGCCGAGCAAGGAACCTTCACGATGAACTTCTTCGTGAGGTCACCCGTGCCAAGAATCTTGGCGACCGGGCGCTTGTTGTCGGTATAACCCGCCTTGACGAGCGCTTCCAGCGTAATCTCCGCACCCGCCTCGAACGAACGTTCAAGATCAGACACATTGACCGCCAAAGCCTTCGTCGCAAACGCGGCATTGTTGAAGCCACGCTTCGGGAGGCGACGGAAGAGTGGCATCTGGCCACCTTCGAACATGAGTTTATGCTTGTGGCCCTTACGCGAAGCCTGGCCCTTCTGACCACGACCGCACGTCTTGCCCAAGCCCGAACCGCACCCACGCCCAACACGCTTCGTGCTGTGACGCGAACCCGGAGTATTCGTAAGCGTATGAAGTTCCATTTTCTATTCCTTTCCTTACGCGCGAATCGCCGCAATTTCTTCGGCGCTGCGGAGTTTGGAGAGCGCGTCCAGCGTGGCCTTCACCACGTTCAGACGGTTCTTGGAACCAAGCGACTTGCCCACGGCGTCACGAATGCCCGCCGCTTCAAGAACAGGGCGCATACCACCACCAACGATGAGGCCCGTACCTTCAGCTGCCGGCTTCAACAACACGCGACCACCATCGCACACGCCTTCCACGTCGTGCGGAATGGTTTTGCCGCGGAGCGTGACCTTCTGCATCGCCTTGCGCGCAGCCTCACCACCCTTGCGGATCGCGTCCGAAACTTCGTTCGCCTTACCAAAACCAACGCCAACCTTGCCGTCCTTGTCACCCACAACGATGACTGCGGAAAAGCTCATGCGGCGGCCGCCCTTGACGGTCTTCGCGCAACGATTGATGAACACGGTATGTTCGTCAAGATCATCCTGCGCACCCGTCTCGTTGCGCTTATCACGATTCATTGCCATAATTACTTGGCCTCCTTCTTGGTCGAGATCACAAGACCCGCAGCAACAGCCGATTCAACAATCGCCGCGATCCGGCCCATATACTTGTTTCCGCCGCGGTCCACGACAACCGTCGTGATACCCGCCGTCTTAGCAGCTTCTGCCGCGGATGCACCAAGCGCCTTGGCGACGTCGAGGTTCGCCTTCGCTTCCTTGATCGTGCTCGCGGAGGCGAGCGTACGACCAGCATCGTCGTCGATGAACTGCACGTACATGTGCTTGTTGGTGACGCAAATCGACATACGCGGACGTGCCGCCGTGCCAATCACGCGCTGACGAAGACGCACATGGCGCTTCTGACGCTGAACTTTGCGATTGAAACTCATTAGGCCACCTTCTTTCCTTGTTTACGGCGAATGTGCTCGCCGACATACTTGATGCCCTTGCCCTTGTAAGGCTCAGCCGGGTAGAACGAACGGATACGCGCGGCAGCTTCGCCCACCTTATCCTTATCGCACCCCGTCACCGTCACCTGCAAACCGTCGTTTTCAACGCTCACCGTGATACCTTCGGGAATTGCATACACCTTCGGAGACGCGAACCCCAGCGTAAGCGCGAGGCTCTTGCCCTGAAGGGCGGCCTTGAAGCCTGTGCCCTCAATCGAGAGTTGCTTCTTATAGCCTGCGGACACGCCAACCACCATGTTGTGGATCAGCGCGCGGGCGAGACCGTGGAAGTTGCCAAGCGTCGCGTCATCCGCGCACGCCACGTAAACCGTGCCATCTTCCACTTTCGCCGTGATGCCATCATGCATCGTGTAGGAAAGCTCACCGAGCTTGCCCTTGACCGTCACCTTCTGACCCGCGACCGTGGCTGTCACGCCATCCGCGAGCTTGACGGGTTCTTTACCGATTCGAGACATTGTCTTTAGCTCCTAGAATTATGCGACCGTGCAAATAAGTTCGCCACCGATGCGTGCCTTCTTGGCTTCCGCACCCGACATAACGCCCTTCGAGGTCGAGAGAATTGCCAAACCCATGCCATCGAGGACGGCCGGGATTTCCGGGACCGACACAAACTTGCGAAGACCTGGCTTCGAGATGCGCTTGATTTCCGAAATGGCCGGAACAGCCTTGTCGGTGTACTTCAGCGTGATCACGAGCTTCTTCGGGAAGTCGGTCGTCATAAAGGCGTCGGCAATGTAGCCGGACTCCTTGAGAATACGGGCGATTTCGCCCTTGAGATTGCTCGCCGGTGTCGCGACAGAATGAAGGCGCGCCTTCAAACCGTTGCGGATTGTCGTGAGCATATCGGAAATGGGATCGAGTGTCATGTTTAGATACCTTTCCTATTTAATTACCACGAGGCCTTCGTGATGCCGGGAATAAGACCAGCCACAGCGAGTTCGCGGAAGCAGAGACGGCACACACCGAACTTGCGCATATAGGCGTGACGACGCCCACAACGCTGGCAACGATTGTACCCGCGCACTTTGAACTTAGGCGCCTTCTTCTGCTTTTCAATAAGACACTGTTTAGCCATAATTAGTTCCTCCCTGCGAACGGCATACCCATCGAAATGAGAAGCTCCTTCGCAGCCTTGTTATCCGTTGAGCTCGTCACAAACGTAATGTCCATGCCCGAGTGGGTCCCCGTCTCCAAGAGTTCCGGGAAAATCGAGTGCTCTTTGATGCCGAGCGTGTAGTTGCCTGCACCATCGAAGCCACGGTTCGGAACGCCGCGGAAGTCGCGAATACGCGGAAGCGCACTCGTAATGAGACGCTCGGCGAATTCCCACATCCGATCGCTACGAAGCGTAACCTTCGCACCAATCACCATGCCCTCACGCAACTTGAAGTTCGAAATCGACTTCTTCGCGCGGCAAAGCATCGGCTTCTGACCCGTAATCGCCGCGAGATCGTCAACGAGCTGCTTCTGTTCGTCTTTCGAAACGATACCGAAGGCCATGTTGATCACGATCTTCTGAAGGCGAGGAACGAGCATCTTGTTGGTGATGCCGAGCTTCTTCTCAAGCTCCGCCACCATCCGGCTCTTATATTCGTCTTTAAGTTTTGCCATGATGTCTAATTCCTTTAGAGGGTCTTGCCGCTCTTGACCGAAACGCGCGCCTTCTTGCCATCCTTGACGCTCGTACGGACACGCGTCCCGCACTTCTTGTCCGCGTCATACGGCATAAGCTTGCACAAACGAATCGGCAATTCCCTGTCAATGAGACCACCCGCGGCCTTTTCAGTCCGGCGAACAGCCTTCTTATGGACGTTAAGTCCCGAAACACGCGCGACGCCCTTCTTGGGGTCAACCGCGAGCACCGTGCCCGTCTTGCCAGCGTCATTCCCGCTGATGACGATCACCGTGTCGTTCTTCTTGATTCTTGCGATAGCCATTTCTTTGCTCCTTATTAGACCACTTCCGGGGCCATCGAGAGGATCTTCATATAGTTGCGATCACGAAGCTCACGCGCGACTGGCCCGAACACACGGGTACCAATCGGGTTCAACTTCGAGTCAACGAGAACGCACGCGTTCTGGTCGAAGTGCACGGCCGAACCATCTTCGCGGCGAATCGGATTGCCCGTACGCACGATGACGGCCGTCGCCACTGAGCCCTTCTTAATCGAGCTCGTCGGCGACGCTTCCTTAATCGCCACGCGAATCACATCGCCCAAATAGGCGTATTCCTTGCGCTGGCGGAGGATGCGGAAGCACATGGCGCGCTTAGCACCCGTATTGTCCGCAACAACAAGATTGGAGAGTTCCTGTAACATCTCGTCTTCTCCTTACTTCACGATGCGCCAACGCTTCGTAGCGCTGAGCGGACGCGATTCCATAATGGTGACTGTGTCACCGACTTTCGCGGTATCATCCTCATCGTGCACGTGATACTTCTTCGTGCGCGTGATAATCTTACCGTAGACGGGGTGGCGTTCACGGTAGCTCACCGTCACAACCACGCTCTTCGCGCCCATCTTGGACGCAACGACGCCTTTGCGCAACTTGCGCGCGCCGCGAGTATTTGTTTCCGTGCTCATTAGATTTTAACTCCTGCGCGGGTGATGAATTTCGTATGAATACCAATCTTCGTGGCCGCGAGACGAAGGCATTCCTTCGCAACTTCCTCGCTGACACCGCCGACTTCGAAGAGCACCTTACCGGGGAGAATCACGGCCGCCCAAAATTCAGGGTTACCCTTTCCTCCACCCATACGCACTTCAATCGGCTTACGCGTGACAGGCTTATCAGGGAACACACGGATCCACAACTTGCCCTTACGCTTCATTTCACGATTAATCGCAACACGGCACGCTTCAATTTGCGTCGCGGTCAAAAGACCACGCGTGAGCGCCTTGAGGCCAAACTCGCCGTACGCGAGCTCCGTGCCCGAAGTAGCATAACCCGAACGGTTGCCCTTCGAAACCTTGCGATACTTAACTCTCTTAGGCATGAGCGGCATGACGCTTACCTCCTTCACGGTCACCACGACGTTCGCCCCGAGGAGCGCGCGGCTGGAAACCTTCCTTCTTGCAAATCCAAACCTTAATACCGATCTTACCCGCCGTCGTGTTCGCCTCGGCAAAGCCGTAGTCGATGTTCGCACGAAGCGTGTGCAACGGCACCTTGCCCTCGCGGGACCACTCAACACGCGCAATTTCCGCGCCATTGATACGGCCACCCGCGTGAACCTTGATCCCGTCCACGCCCATGTCCATCGCAACCTTCATCGCACGCTTCATCGCGCGCTTCAGGGCGATACGACGCTCGAGCTGCTGTGCAATGCCCTCGGCAACGAGCTGCGCATCCGCATCCGCGCCTTGGACTTCCTTGATCTCAAGATAGACTTCCTTCTTCGTCATCTTCTCGAGATCCGTGCGAATCGCTTCCACATCACCACCCTTGCGGCCGATGATCACACCCGGACGGGCGCTGAAAAGCGTGACACGCACGCGGTTTGCATAACGCTCAATCAAAATACGGGAAATCCCAGCCTCCGAAAGCTTCGCCTTCACGGCCTTGCGGATCTCCTGATCCTCAATCAGGTAAGCACCAAACGTTTTCTTCGGCGCGAACCAACGGCTACCCCAGGCGTGATTCACGCCGATACGGAAACCGACTGGATTGACTTTCTGTCCCATTACTTCGTCTCCTTCTTGGCATCCGTGAGGACAACCTTGCAGTGGCACAAACGACGCGCAATCGGATGGGCCGACCCACGTGCCGTTGGCCAATAACGACGCATACGAACGGATTCGTCGAACACGCACAACTTCACACGAAGCGCACCTGGTTCGGCAACACCGTTATTGTTCTTCGCATTTGCGATCGCGCTCAAAAGCGTCTTGCGGAGAATCTCTGCCGCTTTCTTCGGCGAGAACTCAACAACCTTCAGCGCTTCAGCGGCCGTAAGCCCCTGACATGCACGCGCCAGCGGCCGACCCTTGAATGCCGACATCCGCGCGTTACGAGTGATGGAGATAACTTCCATTGTTTAGTCTCCTTACTTCTTTTCAACCTTCGCGGCAGAATTGCCGTGCGCCTTGAACGTGCGCGTCGGTGCAAATTCGCCCAACCGATGTCCCACCATGTTTTCCGTGATGAAAATCGGCATGTGCTGCCGCCCATTATGAATCGCGAACGTCAAACCAACAAAGTCCGGCAAAACCATCGAACGACGGCTCCACGTCTTAATCGGCTGCTTCTTTCCGCTCGCCTGCATCTTTTCAACCTTGCGGAGGAGGCTCTCCTCCACGTACGGCCCCTTCTTAAGAGAACGTGCCATCGATTATTTCCTCCTCTTGACAATCACCTTGTTCGACGCTTTCCGACGCGAACGTGTCTTACCGCCCTTAGCAAGCTGACCCCACGGAGACCGCGGATGCGAGCCACCAGACGTACGACCTTCACCACCACCCATCGGGTGGTCAACCGGGTTCATCGCCACACCACGCACCGTCGGGCGAACCCCGAGATAACGCTTGCGACCAGCCTTACCAAGCTTGATCGAACCCCAGTCCTTATTGCCGACCGAGCCCACGCACGCCATGCAGCGCCCGTTGAACATCCGAACTTCGCCAGACGGCATCTTCAACGTCACAACGTTCCCGTCACGCGCCATCACCTGGCACGAATTACCCGCAGAACGCGCAACCTTCGCGCCTTCGCCCGGAACGAGCTCCACCGCGTGAACCATCATGCCGAGCGGAATCTTCGCCAGCGGCAAGCAATTGCCGAGCGTCGCTTCAGCCTTCGGACCGTTCATAATCTTCATACCCGGCGTGAGACCTTCCGGCGCAAGAATGTAATTCTTCACACCATCGGCGTACTCAATAAGCGCCAAATACGCGCTCCGCGTCGGATCATATGCAATGTCCTTCACCGTCGCTTCAACGTCGTACTTCGCACGCTTGAAGTCAACAATGCGCAAACGCTGCTTCACACCGCCGCCATGATGACGCGTCGTGATGCGACCCTGATTGTTGCGACCAGCCGTCTTGCGAACAGCCTTCGTCAGCGACTTCACAGGGCTCTTTTCCGTGATCTCCGCAAACGACGCAGAAACGCGGAAACGCATTCCTTCGCTGCGGGGCTTATAGCTTTTAAGTGCCATTTTATTCTCGCTCCTTAGACCTGCTCAATGCGCTCGCCGGCCTTGACCGTAACGATTGCCTTTTTCCAGGTGGGTTCAACACGCGTCAACCGCGTGCCACGCACGTACTTAAGAGCACCCTTCACGTTCGCCGTACGAACTGCCAAAACGTGCACGCCGAACTTCTTTTCGACGGCCGCGGCAATTTCCGGCTTACGCGCATCTGGCGCAACCTCGAGAACATAACGATTCTCGACCGCCATCTGCGTGCCCTTCTCCGTGATCAAAACCTTCTTGATGATTTCCTTCGTCATGACTTCTCCTTACTTCGCAATTCGCGCCATGAGGGCATCAAACCCGGCCTTGTCACACACAATCTTGCGGTTCGCAAGAACACTGTAAACATCCAACGCCTGCGCCGTCGAATAATCAATCCGCGGCAGATTGGACGTCACCAAAAGAACCGTGTCATCCACGTCCTTCTGAATGATGATCGCCGTGCGGTCAATGCCAAGCGTCTTCAAAAACGCCGCCATCAACTTCGTCTTCGGCGCTTCGAACTTGAATTCGTCAACGACCACAACGTCGCCAGCCACAATCTTGTCCGAAATCGCACGCGCGAACGCGAGCTTCATCACCTTCTTGTTAATCTTCTGCGAGTAGTCACGCGGCTTCGGCCCGTGCGCAACACCACCGCCACGCCACACCGGCGACTGACGGAAGCCCGCACGCGCATTGCCCGTGCCCTTCTGCTTCCAAGGCTTCTTGTTGGAGCCCGCAACCTCGCCCTTGCCCTTCGTCGACGCCGTGCCCGCGCGCATCGCATTGCGAATCGCCGTCACCGCATCCTTCACCGCCTGTTCGCCCTTGTCGAGCGTCAGCTGGGCCTGGTCGATTTGAATATCGATCTTCTGCATGATTACTTAGCCCCCTTCTTCGCCTTCGCGGCAATCACATTGTTCTTAAGGGACTTGCGAATAATCACAATCCCGTTCTTGGCGCCAGGAATCGAACCCTTCACCAAAAGCGCATTGTCTTCCGGACGCACCTGAACGACCTCAAGGTTCATCGCCTTGCGGTTCACATCGCCCATGTGCCCCGGCATCTTCTTGCCCTTTTCAATCCAACCTGGCAGGTCACGCGCAGCCAAGCCACCCGTGCGGCGCTTCGAATGGCCACCGTGCGTCATATTGCCGCCCGCAAAGCCATAACGCTTCAACACACCTGCAAAGCCCTTGCCCTTCGTAACGCCCGTCACGTCCACGTACTTCACACCTTCGAAGTTCGCAACCGTCACGGCCTTACCAACCTCAAGCGTCTCGCCTTCATCCAAAGCGAATTCCTTCAGCACCTTCGCGCAGGCTACTCCCGCCTTCTCATAGTGCTTCTGCTCCGCCTTCGGCAAACGCTGCGGCTTCTGCGTGCCAAACGCAACCTGCGCCGCCACATAGCCGTCATTCTCCAAAGTCTTCAGCTGCACAACCGGGCAGGGTCCAACTTCAATCACCGTCACGCACGTGCGCTTCCCGGTCTCGTCGTACACCTGAGTCATGCCAACCTTCTTGCCAATCATCCCTTCCATCTCGACCCTCCTCAGACCTTAATGGTAATGTCGACACCAGCCGGAAGATTGAGCTTCTTCAGCTCATCAATCGTCTGCGCCGTCGGGTTGACAATGTCGAGAAGGCGCTTATGCGTGCGCATCTCGAACTGATCCATCGACTTCTTGTCGACGTTCGGCGAACGGTTCACTGTGAACCGCTCAATGCGAGTCGGCAGCGGCACTGGGCCCACTACCTGCGCACCCGTCCCACGAGCCGTGTCGATGATCCCACCGACGGCCTGGTCCAGCACACGATGATCGTATGCCTG
>CAVGIZ010000057.1:0-12417 GCA_963629255.1 Anaerovoracaceae bacterium | reverse complement strand
TCATTTTTTAGGTTTTCAAGAAAAATCCATCTGTAACTATCCCTGTAACCAAATCTGCCGCGGAAACTTACTCGCCTTCGCTCGTGTCCTCGTCATCCGATTCAGAGGTCAGGCATTTGGCCTTCACAAGCTTCTGACCGCGGCGGTTTTCAAGTTTCACATTGAGGTCAATCAGCTTTTGTGCGGACTTGGCAATCGTATGGGCACCAGGTTCATTCACAAGTGTTTTGGCCGCGTCACCATAATTCGATTGAAGCGTTTCAAGCGTCTTGCCAATCTTTTCAAATGCGACGAGGAATGTGTTCATGCGCGTCAAAAGTTCTTTGGCCGTGTTGATGATTTCCTGTTGATTGCGTTCGGCCTTTTCATGTTGCCAGGCGAGATAGACAAGACGCAAATAAGCAATCAGCGTCAGCGGCGTGATGATGATGATATTGGCTTCCATCGCACGTTGCCAAAGGGATGGCTCGGCTTCCAGTGCCGCGCGAAGGGCCGCCTCAAATGGCACGAACATCGCCGTCACAGGCAAGTAATCACGGTCAGGATTTTCCGCGGCAAATACTTTCGGATAGTTCTTCCGCGCAAGTTCATCAATCTTGTTGCGCACGCTCACGACATGGGCCTTCAACTTCTCCGCCTTAACTTCAGTATCTTCCGCTTCGCAATAATCAACGTAATTCGTCAAGCTCACTTTGCTATCGATGATGAGCCAGCGGTTTTGCGCATCTCCGACTTGGGCATCGGGCCGTTCATCATGCGTGCCGCGTTGCAACACAAAGTTGACTCCTTCCTCCAATCCCGCCTGACGCAACTTCTCGGCCAAAATATCTTCGCCCTTATCGCCTTGTGTTTTCGTGCCGCCCTTGAGTGCCTTCGAGAATCCCGCGAGGTCATCCGCCATCTTGCGGATTGCCTCAACATCCTTATGAATCTCAATCGTCTGACCGCGATGATCCACTTGCGCCTGTTGCGTCGCCTGTTGAAACTTTTCCATCTGCTCCTTCAAAGGCTTCAACGTTTCATCGAGGCTGTTTTTATTGAGCGTGGTGAGGTCCTTTGATTTGGTTTCGAGAGTGGACGCGGCGAGATTGGCGAAGCGTTCTTCGAGCGTGCGCGTCATGGCCTGGAAGGTTTTGTTTTGGTCCTCCAGCCGCGCATTGCAAGCCTTCTCTTTTTCGACGACGCTTTGCTGGGCCTTGGCGAGTTCCACCTTCAAGCGTTGATTCTCGTCTCTCAATTGGATGACTTCCGCATCATCGCCCGCGGCACTTTTCTTCTTGAGCGCGAGAATCAAAACGACCGCAAGGACGGCAAACAAAAGTGCCGCGCACGAAACAACAATCAAGAGAACGTCATTCATTTTACTTTACCATATTACGCAAGGTTTCAACAATCGCCGCGGGGTCCGTCATGTCGGCCGTGGCCGCATCCATAGGGCACCCGCCCGTATGTTCATGATTCAAAATCTTCGGCACCACTTCCTTCGCACTCGCCGCAAGCCCATGCTTTTCAAGGAGCGCCTTTGCGTCTTCCCCCATCACAGGTGAATACACTTTGCGTGCCTTGCCCACAATGCAAATGGCCGCGCTCGCGCGCCCGCACACCTTATCCATCACGATCGCATCTTGCAACGCCGCGGGATTTTTCTCGAGAAGTTCCAGCATGGGTTTGACGCCGCGCCCTTCGCCCGAGGCCACAATCACGCCGCCGCGCGCAATCACATACGCCTTACCACCTTCAATGAGCGTGCGCATTTCCGCCACAAGGTCTGCCTCACTCATCGGCCGCACCGCACGCTGCACTTCATAGCCCACCACGTGCATCGCCGTCAGCGGCCGCGCCGGGCAATAATGTTCACACGCCCCGCACCCAATGCACTTCTCACGATCCACAACGGGTACCCCATTGATGAGCTTGATCGCCTTTGTGGGACAATGCTTTTCGCACGCGTGGCACTGCACATCCTCGGTCACACGCAAACACAAATCCTTGCGCCACGCGGCATACCCCACATGCGTCGTACGCTTCTCCGCAAAGCCAATGTGATGAATCGCCCCCGCGGGGCACACCTCGCTACACTTCACACACGTCGGCTTGCACCAGCCATGACGGAAGTCCAACTCCACGCGCCCAAACCGCCGCGCATCCGTCGATGGCCGCAAGCATTTGGATGGACACACCGCCGTGCACAGCCCACACCCAACGCACGTGGCCGCAAAGTGCGCGGCACTTTTTGCGCCCGCTGGCAACACAGGTACATCCTTCTTTTCGCGCGTCGCCCAGCTAACATCGGCAAAGCCACCGTCCGTCGTCTTTTCTTCTTCCGCGGCAAAACTGCCGCGCGCGGAAAGTGCCGCGGCCGACGAACCTAAAATAAATTCACGCCTGTTCATGCCAAGTCCTCCAAGAATTGTGCAATGCCATCCATCGCTTTCGGAATATCAATCGATTGCGGACAATGCCCTGTGCAACGCCCGCATCCAATGCAACGGTCCGCCCGCCGCCGCGGGTCTGGAAATGCCTTCATATACTCCTTACGAATCTGCTTCGGGTCGGTGAGCTTATCGACGCGGATGTGATTCATGAAGGTGAGCAAGCCAGGAATGTCGAGGCCATACGGACACGGCATACAGTAGTTGCAATAGTTGCACGGAATCGCGCAAAACCCCAAGTACGCCTGGGCCGCGCGCTCGAGCGCGACAAATTCTTTCGGCGTCAATTCCTTCAGCGGCGAAAGTGTCGCGATGTTTTCAACGAGGTGTTCCTTGAACGTCATGCCCGACAAAATCGTCAACACTCTTGGATGCGAACCGCAGAAACGCAACGCCCAAGACGCAGGCGTCGCTTGTGAATCAAGTGGCGTCAATTCCGATGCAATCGCTTCATTATGCTTCGCAAGCCGCCCACCGAGAAGCGGTTCCATAATCACGATTGGAATGCCGCGGCGATCGAGCTCTTGATAAAGGTATTCCGCATTCACGTTGCGCTTATTCACTTCTTGCGCATGCTTCCAATCGACGTAGTTCATCTGAATCTGCACGAAGTCCCACAGCATTTCGCCTGCGTCATGCTTCTCCAAGAGCCACTCCACCGTCTTCGGGTCGCCATGATAGCTCCAGCCCAAATTACGAATGCGACCCTTCGCCTTTTGTTCATACAGCCACGGAATGATGTCGTTATCCAAATACCGCTTCTTGAATGTTTCAAAGCCCCCATTGCCGACGCTGTGCAGCAAATAAAAATCGATGTAATCCGTCTGCAAATACTTGAGCGACTTTTCAAACATCTCCTTGCAAGCCGCGGCCGAATATTGCGTCGGCGCAAAGTTCGAGAGCTTCGTCGCGATAAAATATTTGTCGCGCCCATGCCGCTTCAAGGCCTTGCCCAGAACCGTTTCCGATTCGCCGCGGCAATACGCGGGCGATGTATCAAAATAATTCACGCCATGCTCAAGGGCATAATCAATGTGGGCGTTCACCATCTCTTGGTCAATCGCCGTCTTGGACGCATTCTCGCCCCACGGATTCGCATGCCCACCATCCACCGTCGGCAGCCGCATGCACCCATACCCAAGCAAGCCGACCTTCTCGCCATGTTTGGCCGTGCGCACCGTCATCATCCGCGGCACTTCTGCCGCGAACATCGTCGCAAACAAACTCCGCAAACTCATCGCCTCGCTCATTTCGCCTCCTCCTTCTTTTCAACCTTCGCTTGCGCCGCCGCGGCAAAACACTTCCGACACGTCGAACAGCCGCACGACTTTTTCACCTTGTCCTTCTTCCACGCAAAGCGCGACAAAAAATTCATCACCGTCCCCACCGGGCACACCCAATTGCACCAAATGCGTCCGCCCGCCGCTGCCGCCAAAAGCAAAATCACCCCGCACGGCACCGCGGCAAAAATCACCACGCCCCAATCTAACTCCGGCGCAAAAAACATCGTCACAAACCGCGTCGCAATCGCATACGGGTCCAACCATTGCCACCCGAATCCAAGCACCCCAACCAAAATCACCGCGACCAAAATCACCACGTTCACCACAACACGCGCCACGCCACCATAACCCATCCTCAACCGCGTGCAAACCCGCCGCGGGCCACGAAACAATCTCACCACCGATTGCAAAATCCCAAGCGGACAAATAAACCGACAATACACCCGCCCAAACAAAAGCGTCAGCGCAAGAATGATGAGAAGCGCAATCCAATGTCGCGCAAGGATCGCTGGTATCAATTGAATCCCAGCATAGAGTTTCAAAATGGTGGTCATAGTGTGGTGAAAAAAGAAAGGTCCAAAAAATTGAAAAGGTCTGGAAGGTTCAGAAATTAATCCGTGGTCTTCCAAACCTTCCAAACAAGGGCGCGACAAAATCTGCCGCGCCTAGCGACTTATTCGCCGTAAACAATCGTCGTCTGCTCGCCGACAATGCCAAACACATTGAACGACTTGTAGTCAACGTGGTGCACCTTCTTGATGCCACCATTGTCCATCGCCGCCTTGAGCGACGAATCGCCCTTGACGAAGCAAATGACGCCCGACGCCGTCGCCGTGCCCATCTTCTCCGGCTTCACCGAATTGTCAATGAACGCCGTATCCGGATACATAACGTCCATATCAATGCCCGACGCGATGGTGGACTTGCCGCCCGTCATCACGCAGCCCGACGCACACGCGGCAAACGCCGCAAGAATCAACAACTTCTTCATTTGACTGAAGTTCCTTTTCATTTATGTTTCGTAATCGCCCGCCCAGGGAACACCCCTAAACGAGAGGCCGCCTAGGAGATTGCGCATCCCTTCAGCAACGCCGTATATTATACCATATTTTAGACCAAAAAGGTAGTGCAAATTTAAGAACTTCCCGCGCAAAAATCTGCCGCGCACGCCTACGAAAGCCCCCACCACACCCCTTCAAAATGGTCACGCTCCCCTCTAACAATGGTCCAATCCCAGCCTTTCTTTGGTACGATTTGCCAACGAGCAAGATAAAGTACCGCGGTGGTTTGCAAAAAGTACCGCGGTGGTTTTGTTAAAGTACCGCGGTGGTTTTTAAAAAGTACCGCGGTACTTTTTCTTAGCCCAGCCTGAATCGCACCTTAAAAACCCCCTAACCACACCAAAGAAACCCCCTCCCGCCACCTTTTTCAAGCCTAGAAACGCCCTACAAAATCTGCCGCGCTTCCCCTGGCGCAGTTCTATTGCCCTGCAGGAACAAAGAAAGGTGCCGCGGACGTATGCCCAATCTCAGGGCTCTCCTCCTTGAGCTCCGCGAAAAACTGTTCCACATCAATAACGGCCTCGCCAGCCTTCACCTGGAAAAGTGGGTCGCCCGCCAAAATTTCCTTACCCATACCCGCGACAATGTGATAGCCCGCACCAGCCTTATTCGCTTCCAAGGCGCGTTTCAGTATCAATACACCATTCTCGCGCCGCAACACATAAAGCGGAAATTGCACCTTTGAAGCATCCCCTAGAATGTCAAGATACGTCTTCTTCGGATTCTTACGCCATGGCGAAAGCGACGGACAATTCAAACTGCCAACAAACTCCATTCGCCAAGATGCAATTTGCGCCAGCCGTTCATGCGCGTGACGTGCGCGGCGATAACGTCCAATAAAATCATTCTTCGCAAGTTCCGCAAGGTACGTGCGGCAAAGTTTGTCGCGCTCAATAACATCTTCATTCTTTAAACACGCCCACGTAATCGCGACGGGGACTTTCTTGATTTCAATCGGCTCAACCAATTGCTCAGCCAAATTGTAACACCGCCCCATCGCGCCCTCCATCGGCAATACATTCAAGTTCTTACGCAACCAACGAAAATACCTCATCACCATCTGCACACGACGAATCGATGGATACCATGCATCAGGCGTGTTATCCGCATTAAGCCCCGCCTTCAAATGCCCCTCAATCAGCCGCAACAATTCCTGCTCAAATATCTCACTCGTCATATCCTTGCGCGCGGCAAAATTAATCAACGCATTCAATTCAGCACTCGACCCCATCTCAATTGTTTGCAATGGACACGCCCGCGGCTTGCGGAATTGAAGCCGCATCCCAGGCTCGTCCGAACTCGTCTCATATAAATCACCCATCACCGTCGACGCCTCACCTTCATAGTGTACTTGCGCTTCGCCCTTTGAAAGCCCAATAAATTTGCGCCCCTCACGCGTCTCATGCCCCTTCCCACTCGAACGTTGCGCGGCATAATAAACACCATACAACGCCGTCTCAAATGGCGCATTCGTCAGACTAAAAACCTCCGTCTCCAAAAAGCTCTTGAACCCCACCGCCGACACATGTGTCAAACGCGACTTGTTCGCTTGCAACTCCGCCGCCGTCCCTCTAACAAGCGCCTCCACCTGCGCAATAGGCGCAACATACTCTTGAATGTGCCGCGCAAATTTGTACGAACTAAACTGCTCCACCAACACATCCCGCTGCCGCAAATAATCCCCAACCGTCCGCGCCTCCTTCAACTTCTTCAACGCCACTTGCACAGACTCCTGAGCCTTCTCCGCCTGCCCCAAAACACGTTCCGCCGCGGCCACATCTTCCCACATATTAAGCGCATACGTCTCATTAATCGCCTTCCAACGTTCCACGCCTTCCTTGCATTGATCTAATTCTACTTGCAAGCCCTCCGCCTCAGGCAACACCTCCGTCTTCAACCGCCGCGCCACACGTGCCAAAAGCGCAAGCAATTCTTTATGCAGCTCCTTCGCCGCACTCACATTCGCCTGATACTTATTCCATGCCCCAACAATTTCCCCAAGCTTCGCCTGCGCCGCCTGATCCGTCGCAAGTACACTCGCCTGCAATCGCGCAATCCGACTCGTCACCGCGCTCTCATCCTGCCCCCACGCCTTCTTCCCCTTCAACTCATTCAACTCATCAAAAAGTGCCGCGATCATCTTCGCGCGCGCGCGATACTGCTCCTTCATCCCACGCGCCTTTTCCATAAACGCCACAACCCGTCTATCCGCATAAATTGCTGGCGCATTCGTCTCCAATACCCGCAACGCCTCATCAAACTTCGCCTCACCCTCCGACTCCTTCAACAACATCTCCAAACGGTTCGTCGCCGCGACACATTCCGCATCAAACCGCGCCCTCTCCTTCTCCTTCAAAATCTTCACAAACTCTTTAATTCGCCCATCCGCATAAACCTTCGGCGCCGTCTTCCGCAAAGCCTCCAACGCCTCGCCCAAACGCTTTTCACTATCACCCGCACGACTCTTCGCAAGGCTCGAAAGTTTCCTTACTTCACATTCACACTTCTCACCAAACGCCTTACGCTGAAAATAGATATTCGCCGTCACACCCGCCGTAACACAAATCACCAACAAAACTGCCGCGCCTAAAATAAATCGACGCATCCTCTTCTTCTTCTCGCCCTCAAAAAATTCATTCACCGCCGCCTGCAAATCTTCCGCCGCCGCACGCGTCGCAAATTCTGCCGCACCCAATGCCGCACGAATCTCCGCACCCTTCCGTGTCTCAATCGCCGCCCTCAACGCATCACACGCCGCCTGCCACTTCCCATTAAACTCTTCCTCTTCCGCCTGACGCTTCGCCTCTTCTTCCGCTGCCTGCCGCTTCTTCTCCGCTTCCTCCGCGGCAATTTCCTTTTCCTTCCGAATCCTCACGCGGCACTTTTCAATCAACTCCCGCGCCTCATAATCAAGCTCAAACCCACGCTCCTCAAACCCACGCAACTTCTCCAACGCCAACCCCGCACGCGTCGTATTCCATTCCCCCTCCATATACTCACGCACCTGCTTGAGCGCCGCCGCCCCCGCATCCTCCAACTCCTTGCGCTTGAGCTCATCCAAAAACGCCCGTATCTCCTCCGTCCCCTTTTCCTTCGGCGCCTCCCTCCACGAAAAACCAGCAAACTCACGCGCCAACTCCGCCGCCTTCGCAAAATCCTTCTCGCCCTTCGCCTTCAAAAATTCCGCGACAATCTCCTCCTCAAACGCCTCCTCCGCCTGCGCCAAATCCGCCTTCCAATCTTGCGACTTATCCAACTCCAACAACTTATGTAGCGCCTCAATATCCAACCGCGTATTCCGCGTCCGACTCGCCTTCCGATGCGCCTCCAACGCCTCCCGCACCTTCTCACACGCCTTCTCGCACGTCTCCAACAACGTCACATCCACCAACTGCGGCAACGGCCAACATTCCTTCGCACAAACCTTTTGCCACTCACTCAACCGATGAAAATTCAAGAGATGCGCCTCATCCTCAACCGCTGGATCCTCATCCATCTTCGAAATCGCCTCGCTCATCTGCCCTGCGTCCGTCAAGCCTTGAATCACCTTCAACCGCTGATTCAACGCATCCACCGCCGCGACATATTCCTCAGCCAACTTCTCGCCTTCCGCCACAGGCCGCGCCTGGTCCAGAATTTGCATGAGGCCCTGTATCAAATTTGTTGAATCCATTTTACTTCTCCTTTGTCTTTATTTGCCTTGCCTCACTTTGAAAAAAGCTCTTCCCCCATCGACTTCACATCCAACTTCTTCCGCGGCACTTCTTCCGCCGCACGAATACTCAGCTTCGGTTTCTCCTCTTCCTCCGCCTCCACAACTGGCACAATTTTCTTCTCAACCTTCCGCGGCACTTCCTTCTTAATCTCAATCTTCTTCACACTCGCCTCAACCTTCTCTTCCTCCACCTTCCGCGGCACTTCCTTCACAACCTCAACCTTCACCGGCGCCACCTCTTCCTTCGCCTCCACAACTGGCACCACCTCAGGCGCCTCCACCTTCTCAACCTTCACCGTTCCCCAATAAATCCCCACGCCAATCAAAATCAACACCACACTCAAAATCGCAAACGACCAACACCATCCCCGCGCCCTCGCCAATTCCCCTTCCAACTTCGCCTGCATCTTCAACCACGTCGCCTGACTCCCATCCGCCCCCTGCGCCTTCTCATCCTGCAACTTCTTCGCATACGCCCGCGCAAAATCCGCCGCCCTCTGCTCCGTTACAACCTGCGCCTTCAACGTCTCAATCTCGCCCTTCGCCGCCTCCAATTCCTCCTCCCGCGCATCAACCTTCTTCAACCCTTCCCGCGGCAAAAACTCCTCATGCTCAACTCGCCCCTCCACACAATCCACCCACGCACACGCCCCACGCGCACGCTCAAACCCCGCATCCTCATCCTCCACCAAACTGCCGCGCAAATGACACACCGCCCCGCCTGGCATCGCCGCTGGATACGTCGCAAACGTCACACGCCGCCGCGCCTCCTCACCCATCGCACCAATCACCTCGCGGAACAACCCCAGCAACTTCTCCCCATCGCAATCCCACCCCACCGACACCCGAAAATAAAGCGACTTCCCCGTCTCCAAATTCCTCTCCACCTGCCACGCCACTCTCTGGCACAACTCATCCCCACGCACTCCAAACACACGCGCCCACGCGCTCCCCTTCGCACCATCTTCCAAATACTTCACCTCGCCATCCCACGCCGCCCGAAACCACTCACCACCCGTCGCCAGTAACTCCCCCGCGCCACACCGCGGCATCTCACCCGCCCCCCAAACCCTCACCTTCGCAAGCCGATTCGTCCGCCCCGTATAATCCTTCTCGCATGCCACAACTCGCCCCACCACATGCTCGCCCTTCTCCAATATCGCATGAAACCAATTCACAGGATTCACCCCATCCCCACGATGCGCATACCCACAAAAAACTTCCACACGATTCCGCAGCCCATCCGGCATCGACCGCGTCATCTCCACAGGCGCATACCCATGCGTCCCCGCAATCAATCCATTCGCCGCAGATGTGTGAACAAGTTCGTACATGTCAGCCCACCGTCGGTATCAATCCCTTATGCGCCAACGTCAACACCAGCGGCAACTCCGCACAAATCGGATGTATGTCGCATGGCCGTATCCCTTCCTTCATCGGATTGTGCCCCAGCGCACTCACCGGCACAAACCACACCTCATTCGCCACCCCATGCACCGTCGCCACCACATCCGGCACCACCTTCTTGAGCACCTCTTCCGTCTCGTCCGACACCTTCCTCAACGCCCCCAAATCAAGCGCCATCTTCCCATCCGCACCCTCGCGATACACATCCACCCCAAGCGGCAAATGATGCCTCAACAAGTCCGCCTTCGATACCCCAAATATCAACGGCTTCGAAAGCCGCCTCTCCTGCTTCGTCCCCATGTACCGCCTCAAACGCGATGCCATCTCCGACAGCAAAATATCCTGCCTCTGCGCATTGTTCTGCGCCGTCCCCTTCCCCATGTCCAACATCGAACGAAACCTCGGCTCCGCCGATGGATCAAACATAAAGAAAATCGCCGACGCCGTCAGCATGTTCAATGTCACCATCGAATTCTGCGTCGGCGCACCCGCTCGAAAATGTTCCCCCGCGCTATCATATATCACCAAACTCTGCCGCGTCTCATCCTTCGGCCTCTGCAAATAAAAGAAACTCGGCAACGGCAACAATACATTCTCCCCGCGTATCTTCACCATCCGGCTCACATGCGGATCTTGCAATTCCGTCTTCTCAATCTGCTGCAACTCCGTCGGCTCCGACTGAAAAAACAACTTCTCCTCATACGCATTAATCCACCGATTCGCCGCAGGCTCCAAATCCGTCAACGTCAACCCAAAATTCGCCGACAGCTTCTGCCGACACTCCCACATCGAACTCGCCAAAAATACAGACTTCCCCGCCCCCACCGCACCAATCACCGCCAGCGACATCTGCTCCGTCTCCAACAACAATTGCGGCACCGCCATGTGACAATGCGGACACGCCGCCAGCGTGCACACCCCTCCGCACGCATCAATCGCCAACCCATGCTTCGTAAAATGACTCGGCAAAAACCGCCGCGCCTCATACTCGCCCAACACCGAATCCCCCATCAATTCGCTCGACACCGCAACCGCCATCACCTCCCCCAATTTCGATACAGTCCGACAATAAGGACACACAAAGCTTTCGCCCAGCACGGCCTCTTCTTCTTCAGCAGTCATTGCCCGCCGACTCGTCAACATCTCGTCGCTCATGATGTTCGTCTCCATTCTATTCGTAGACTGTCCTATATTATACCATATTTCCGACCATAATGCCACCATAAACCGCACACCCCCGCGGCACTTTTTCTCCCCGCATAAACTTCTCGCCCGCCAAAACCGCTTCTCACTCAAAAACTGCCGCACTCCCCCTCCCCTTCAGCCCCCTCCCCCTACAACATCAGCCAAAAGTATCATACTTTAACCTAAATTCCCCCTGGGAAACACCTGACGTTACCCAGTAATCCCCTTAACCTCTCGCCCTCCCCCACCAAAACTGCCGCGCCAACCCTCGCGGCAGAACCCAAAAAGAAAGCGCGGCAAATCTGCCGCGCCGCAAAGCATCAACCATCCTATATGCTCTAATATCTGTCAGCTCCAAGGCCCCCAGGACTCGGTAAACTCATCACTGACTTCGCCACCGTTCTCAGACCATGCGGTGACAAGCATGTGAACCGCTTCGTCAGATTCGATGACCTCCTGATCTTCCGGCACCTCGTCTTCGTCGGAATAGCGATAGACGTTGTCTTCCTCGTCCTTAGCGAAAACATCATCATCTTCCACCTCGACAGACTCTTCAACATCATCTGGATCAAAATCCGTATCGGTGTATTGAGTCTCGTCATACTCGGGGAACTTCACGTTTTCTTTGATCGCGGCAATAACGTCATCCACCGATTGTCCATCTTCGTAGACAATCTTCTTGCCGTCAAATTCATACTCGCCTTCCGGACCATCTTCGCCGCGGCCAACCGAAATATGAACGCCTCCGACATCAATCAAGAAACTTCCCATATCCAGCGAAGACCCAAAATCTGGAAGAACGACAAGCGTGCACAGCCCATCCTCATCCGCTTCAATCTTGCCCTTCGGCGTTGGGTACATGTCCTCATCGTTCACGACCATAGCCTTCGGCTTCGTCGAGATAATGAGCTCAATCAGCTCCTTCGCGGTAATAGTATCGCCTTTCATAGCTTTACTCCTTTCTCTCTTCTCGAAACTCATCCGCCTCAAACTTGGAAACCATCTCTGGATAGCGCGAAAGGACTTCACTCCATGTCTCGGCCTGCGGCAAATTCCATTCCCAAGAATCAAAGTCCTTGATTAATATACGACTATAAACATAACTATCAAATTCCATCACCCTTCCTATATCAATGCCATTAGCTTTGAGCAAAGGAATTATAGCGTCATAGCCGCCATCTGGCAAAATAGGCAAAAACATACACTCCTTCAATTCATCTTCAATTTTCTTCCAATCGCAATATTTCGCAAAGCCCGGCTGCCTGTACAACAAGCCAAACCAATCCCCGAAGGAGAAAGATTCCCAATCTTTGAAACCTTTCGCCATTTGCGGT
>CAVGIZ010000056.1:0-12442 GCA_963629255.1 Anaerovoracaceae bacterium | reverse complement strand
CCAAGCGGATTCGACAAAGATCAAATCTGGGCAGAACGAATCAAGTTGATTGCGCCAGTTTTCTGGAACAAGTTGAATCATGTTCGCTTCTGGCGAATACGATTTCCAGGTGAACTCATCCATGATGCAAGCGACTTTGGCATCATGGATGAGTTTATAAATTCTCTGATATGACACCTGGCTCGAATTAGAAAACAATGCGGCAAGTCGTTCGGGAAAAGAGCCGGCGAACCGAATGATATCGGCTCTTTGTTTAGAATATCTCACCGGATCACGATGAACCTCTACAATCAATTTCGCCGCTGAACTGACATCTGAAACGACAATGCTCGATGGGAGTGCGATTGTATTGCTATCGCCCCCAACAATGATAGGGATTGTCCCTGAAGTCATGACTTTCTCGATGAAATCAAGCACCGCACGGTCTTCACCCGAAGCGATAAAGAATCCACAGGTGCGATCAATCTCAGAAGCGGCGTTCGCACCGCTGCAAATGTGGAGAGAGAAACGCGGTTCTACCTTCTGGCAGAGTTCAACGACCTTCCGAGCAAGAACAACACTCGGCGACATCTCGTCGCCAAATGCTCCGATTCTCAAATCTGAATAGGGTAGTTTCATTTCTTTCTATTCTTGATGCCGTCCTTGAACTTCCAATAGGCGAGCGTTAGGCGTCCGAGCTTTGCCTCGGAAAGTTTCCTGTAAAGTTTTTCCAGCCGGTCGCGCTGCTTGACCACTCGATCGTAGTCACGTCTGAGCAAACGCTCTTGTGCCAACTTGTCTTCGAGCTCTTTCCTCTTTGATTCCGTCTCCTTCAAGAACTGATCGAACTGCTTCTTGTGCTCCGCCGCCCACGCCTTTTCATTCGCAAGATCCTTCGTCAGCTCCGCATTCGCCTTCGCCAGCCTCTCAATCTCCGACTCTGCCTTCGCAACACTACTCTTCAAGCCAAGATTGGCTTCATTCAAACTCTTATACTTTGCCTGCAGATCTGTTATGCGATCAAGAAGCTTACGTTCACGCTTGAACACGGCCGTCTCGACATTGATCAGGTCGTGAATGTCGGCGACCGGGGCAGCTTCAGCCCTCACATCCCGCCTTTCAGCCACAAAGCCAATCCATCCATCAAGATACTTCTCCTCCTTGATAAGAAAGCAAGGGCAAAGCAGTTCCATCATCTTGGAGAGATAAAACGTCTGTCTGTGATCTGGATCGTCATTGATTCCAAATGGAACCGTAATCAGGAGCAATCCCTTATCCTGAAGTGCCTCAAACGCCTTGGAAATGAACAAGTCGGGGCGCACCAGGTGTTCAAGCACCTCTCCCATGATCACGGTGTCATATTTCTGCTCAGAGAAATCTGACTGCGCAAAATTACCAACCGAGAATGTCACGCTTCGCCGAATTGATGGCAGCTCTTTCTTCAGCTCGTTCGTCGCATACTCAATGGCCTCGAGATTGATATCAAGCCCCTGTACGACAAAACCAGATCGCCCAAGCAGAATCGGAAGGACCCCCTGAGAGCAGCCAACGTCCAGCACACGAGGACCCCGTACATACGAGCAGATCCACGCCATCCGTTCGCGTGTCTTGCGCATAAATTCTACACCCATGCCGCCATTGTAAGCTTCGAATACACGATCCATTTCAATCAGCACTCCTGAAGGGACTTTCCATTTCTACCTAACCATCAACTAACTTCCAAGTCGCAGAAATTAAGAATACGAGCCAACGGCTTGCGTCCAATAAGCCCCTTGAACTTCGTGTGCTTGACGAGGACGACAATCACGTCAGCCTTCGCAATCGCCTCTTCATACGGCGTCAGCTCGAACTGCGGATGAGACTTGATGTTGGGTTCGACGACCATCCAGTCCACAAAAGTCTCCTTCGTGAGTTTTGCCGCGATCTTGATCGCAGGAGATGTCCGAAGATCATCGATGTCCGGCTTGAACGCCAGACCGAGAATCGCGATTTTTGGACGGAACTTACCAAACGCCTTATAGCACTCGCGCACCTTTGAAACGACCCAGTCGCTCTTGTAGTCATTCTCTTCGCGCGCACACCGAATGAGCTTCGCACGCTCAGGACTACGATGGACCACGAACCACGGATCAACCGCAATGCAATGCCCACCAACGCCGCATCCCGGCGTCAAAATGTTCACCCTCGGATGATGATTCGCCAGGCGAATCAGTTCCATCGTGTCAATCTTGAGATCATCGCAGATCATCGAAAGCTCGTTCGCAAAGGCGATGTTGACATCGCGGAAAGAATTCTCCGTCAGCTTCGACATCTCCGCCGTCCGCGAATTCGTCTTGAGAAGCTCGCCCTTGACGAACGTTGCATAAAGCGCACAAACCTTCTCCGTCGCCTCTGGCGTCATGCCGCCGATGATGCGGTCGTTCGCGACCATCTCAATCAGCGTGCGCCCTGGAATCACACGTTCAGGACAATGTGCAAAATAGAGCTTGGACGTATCAACTCCATGCTTGGCAAGAATTTCCTCCATGCGCTCCGTCGTGCCAACTGGCGATGTCGATTCAAGAACAATCATGTTCCCAGGTTTCACATAAGGCGCAATCGACGATGTTGCCGCATCCACATACTCAAGACCCGGAGCATGGTCCTCTTCTTCGTGCACGGGCGTCGGCACCGCAATGATGTAAGCATCCGCCTCGACAGGCTTAAGCTGCGCCTTGAGCGCGCCCGACTTCACAACTTCGGACACAAGGGCTTCAAGCCCGTTTTCGATGATGTGAATATGCCCAGCATTAATCGTGTCAACAGCTTTCTGGTTGACATCGACTCCGATGACGTTATGCCCGTTCTTGGCCATCAGCGCCGCCGTCGGCAACCCGATGTACCCCATCCCAACTACGCATATTTTCATAATCTATAATCTTCTCCTTTGCCCTACTGATTGTTTAGGACTAAGCTTTTATAAATGAATCCACAAGACATTCCAACCCAAAGGACGCTTTCAAAAGAAGGCGCTCTTCCACAATACGTACCACGTATTCTCGCGTTACCAAATATCACGACAAACTTCTCCTTAACAAGCACATATTATAGCATTTTTTTTTTTGTCCGCTGTCAAGCACAAAATTGATGGTTATGGAGAAATCACTTATAGCTTTTTTTTTTGTCAATACTCAGTGAAAAATATCAAATTATAGGAGAATGACTTTCCTAATGTCCTGGAAAATCTGCCGCGGAAAGCTGGGATAAGGCATTTTTCAAGGCTCCAGAATGGTCGCATCGAGCCGAAAGGAAGGTTCGGTTTGGCCGAGACGAAGGTACGATTCAGGCTTCAGCAAGGGAAAGCATCTAGATACTTTCCCTTAGATACGCCCAAATCATACCAAAGAAACAGTCTAATCGAACCAAAGAAATGCACTTCCGCGGCGGTTTTCTCGGCTGCAAGCGGCAAAAGGGGCTGGGGGAAAATAAAGATGAATTCGCGGATTGGGGGTTGAGTGTTGGGCGGAAATATGGTATAATATGTGCCACATCAATGAAATCAGCAGAAACTATTATACAGCTTGAACATGTGGATGCAGGATATCCCGGCAAGGTCATCTTGTCGGATGTGTCCTTCTCTATTAATAGAGGAGAGGTGTTCATCTTGCTGGGTGGGTCGGGCTGTGGGAAGTCGACGCTGATGAAACATATGATTGGGCTCAACCCGATTTTGGCGGGGCGGCTGACGGTGGGAGGGCTGGAATGGTCCGCGGCAAATCGTTCGCGGCTGTGTCAGATGATTGGTGTGATGTATCAGTCGGGGGCGCTCTTTGGTTCGATGACGTGCTTAGAGAATGTGATGTTGCCGCTTGAAGAATTCACAAAGTTGAAAAAGGGCGAGAGGGTTGAAAAGGCGTTGAAACTGCTGAGGGATGTTGAGCTTGAGGACGCGGCTTCTTTGATGCCGAGCGAGATTTCGGGTGGCATGCGCAAGCGTGTGGCGATTGCGCGGGCGATGGCGCTGGAGCCAGAGGTGATCTTTTTGGATGAGCCGAGCGCGGGATTGGACCCGATTACGAGTCGGGCCTTGGATGAGTTGATATTGCGCTTGCGAGCAGACAAGGGGACGACGTTTGTGGTGGTGACGCATGAGCTGGCGAGTATTGGGCGGATTGCGGACCGGTGTGCGATGTTTGAGAAGACGCGCGGGAAGATGATTGGGATTGGGACGATTGAGGAGCTTCTTCAGATGAAGGATGAATTCATACAAAAGTTTTTCCAAGGAGGTTTGAATGGCGGCAGATAATCATGCGTCGTTTTTGAGGATAGGGCTTGCGGTGTCGCTGGGCGCCGCGGCAATTATTGGGGCGCTTGTGTATTTGGGTGGGCTGGGGGATTCGAAGGATGTGGTGTGGGCGGAGACGTATTCGGCGACGCCGGTGAGCGGGCTCTCCGTGGGGAGCACGGTGAATTTTCGCGGTGTGAAGATTGGCGAGGTGCGGCGGCTTTCGTTTATTGGCGGGGATTATCGCGATGCGAGCGAGGCGGACGCGCAGAAGATTCGGATTGTGATGGCGTTCAATCGCTCGGCCGTGCAATTGAATGAAGATGAGGATGGCGAGAAGTTATTGAAGCGGATGATTGAGAAAGGTTTGCATGCGACGGTGACGGCGAGCGGGATTACGGGGCTGTCGCGAATTGAATTGAATTATCCGCGGACGGCGATTGTGGATGAGGAGATGAGTTGGAAGAGCGAGTATGTGACGATTCCGCCGGCGTCGTCGTTGTTGGAGAATTTTTCGAGTGCGGCGACGCGAGTGATGAATGAAATCAATAAGATGGACTTGACGGCGGCGTGGAGCAACCTTTCGGCGATTGCGGCGAGCGCGGCAGATTTGACGCGAAATGTGAATGAGCTGGTGGAATGTCAGCGGGCGGGAATCAATGAGATTATGGAGAATGTGGCGTCGGCGAGCGCGGCAATTCGTGACCTGGCACAGAAGTTAAATGAGAACCCGTCCTTACTTTTGAGGTCGGCAGACCCAGAGGAGCTGCCTGAAACAAAAAGAGGAGAATAAAAACTTCCACTACCAATCGCGGCGAAAATATGGTATAATATACGACGATAGCAAAAAGAGTAGCTTTAGAAAACTATGAAAAAGACAGCAGATAAGTTTGTTCGGATTACGGACACGACATTGCGCGACGCGCATCAGTCCTTGTGGGCGACGCGGATGCGTACGGATGATATTCTTGGGATTGCCGAGAAGCTCGACAATGCGGGGTTCTACTCGCTTGAATGTTGGGGCGGTGCGACGTTTGATGTGTGCATGCGATTCTTGCGTGAGAATCCGTGGGAGCGGCTACGGCAGATTAAGAAGGTTTGCAAGAAGACGCCGCTGCAGATGCTTTTGCGTGGGCAGAATGTGCTAGGGTATAAGCACTATCCAGATGATGTGGTGGAGCGTTTCATTGCGCTGGCGTGTGAGAATGGGATGGACATCTTCCGCATTTTTGACGCGCTGAATGATGCGCGGAATTTGGAGACGGCGATTCGGTGTGTGAAGAAGTATGGTGGGCATGCGCAAGGGACGATTTGCTATACGACGTCGCCCGTGCATACGATTGAGAATTATGTGAAGCTTGCCAAAGAGCAGCAGGCGATGGGGATTGATTCGCTGGCGATTAAGGACATGGCGGGGATTCTGACGCCAGGCGCGGCGAGGGATTTGGTGGCGGCGCTCAAAAAGGCGCTACCCGAGATGCCGATTCAGGTGCATTCGCACATGACAAGCGGGATGGCCGCGGCGATGTATATGGCGGCGGTCGAGGCGGGCGCGGGGTGTATTGACTGCGCGATTTCGACGATGAGTTCGTTCTCGTCGCAGCCGCCGACCGAGTCGATGGTGGCGGTGTTGGAGTCGGAAGGATTTACGACGGGGCTGGAGCAGAAGGCGCTGGCGGAAATTAATGCGTACTTCAAGGAGCTGAAGAAGAAGCGGCAGAGGGCGTCGAGCGCGAAGGTTGAAGCGGTGGATGCGGGCGTTTTGATTCACGCGATTCCGGGCGGGATGATTTCGAATTTGCGTTCGCAGTTGGCGCAGCAGGATGCGTTGGATCGTTTGCCGGAAGTGTTGGAAGAACTGCCGCGGACGCGGGCCGATATGGGGTATCCGCCGCTGGTGACGCCGACGTCGCAGATTGTGGGCGTGCAGAGCGTGTTGAATGTGCTGTCGGGCAAGCGGTACTCGATGGTGACGGAAGAGACGCGGCGTTATGCGGCGGGGTACTATGGGCGCACGCCGGTGCCGATTGAGGCGAAGCTGCGGAAGAAATTGATGGGCAAGACGAAGCCGATTACGTGCCGTCCGGCGGATTTGTTGAAGCCAGGGCTGGTGGCGGCGGCGAATGAGATTGCACCGAATACGATTCGTGCGGAGGAAGATATTCTTTCGTATGTGTTGTTCCCTGAAGTCGCGCTGGGGTATTTCAAGTGGCGCAATGCGGACCCGAAAAAGCGTGAGCCGATTCCAGCGGATGTGGAAGAGGCGGCGCAGGCGGCGGCCGCACCGGTCGCGAGCGCGGGGGCGCAGGCGAGCGGGAAAAGTGCCGCGGCCGCGGCGGATGTCAAGGGCACGCCGGTCGTGGCGCCGCTCAATGGCACGTTCTACAGGAGCGATGCGCCGGGCAAGCCGCAGATGGCGGCGGATGGTGCCGCGGTCAAGGCGGGCGATGCGGTGTGCGTCGTCGAGGCGATGAAGCTTTTCAATCCGATTAAGGCGAGTGCGGCGGGGAAGATTACGTTCCATGTGGCGCACGGCGCGAATGTGACGAAGGGTCAGGTGCTGGCGACGATCGAGTAAACGCGCCGCAAAAAGTGCCGCGGACAAACGACAAAAGGAGGACAGTATGGCAGCCGAAAAAGCGAAAACAAAGAATCCGAGAATCTTGATTGTCACGCCGGAGATCACGTATCTGCCGGAGGGCATGGGGAACTTGGCGGGGAAGATGTCCGCCAAGGCGGGTGGTATGGCGGATGTGTCCGCGTCGCTTGTTTCGGCGCTGCACGAACTGGGGGCGGATGTGCATGTGGCGCTGCCGCATTACCGGCGCATGTTCCATGTCGAGACCGCCCAGCTGGTCGCGGATGAGTTGAGAAAGTATAAGAGCCACCTTCCCGATGAGCGCATTCATTTGGCGGAGGATCGTTGCTTTTATTATCGCGACACGGTGTATGCGCAGGGCGATGGCAACATCAAGTTGGCGCTCGCGTTTCAGCGCGAGGTGATTAACAACATCATTCCGTTTGTGCAGCCGGACTTGATTCACTGCAACGACTGGATGACGGGCTTGGTGCCAGCCGCGGCGCGGCGTGAGGGCATCCCGTGCTTGTTCACGGTGCACAATATCCACACGCAAAAATTGACGCTCGCGCAGATTGAGGACGCGGGTATTGACGCGGCAGAATTTTGGAACAACCTCTATTATTCGTATCCGCCGTACAACTATGAAGAGTCGCGCAATTCGAATCAAATCGATTTGCAGGCGTCGGGCATTTTTGGTGCGCACTTCATCAATACGGTGTCGCCCACGTTCTTGCAGGAGATCGTGAATGGCTGGCATTCGTTCATTCCCGATTCGATTCGCAACGAGATTCGCAACAAGTACTACGCGGGGTGCGCGGCAGGTATTCTGAATGCGCCAGACCCGACCGATAATCCGGTGACGGATGATAAGATTCCGTTCAAGTATGGGCCTGAAAATCATCGCGAGATGAAGCGCAAGAACAAGGTTGAATTGCAGCATGCGCTGGGTTTGGAAGAAAATCCGGACGTGCCGCTTTTCTTCTGGCCAAGCCGCCTTGATCCTGTGCAGAAGGGCCCGCAACTCTTGACGGACATTACGTATCGCTTCCTTGCGAAGTATGCGGACCGCGGCGCGCAAATCGCAATCATCGCGAATGGCGCCTATCAGCAGCCGTTCTGGGACATTCGCGAAATGCACGGCTTGCACAAGCGTCTCGGCGTGCATAACTTTGATGGGCGCTTGTCACAGTTGGGTTTTGCCGCGTCTGATTTCACGCTGATGCCGTCGCTGTTTGAACCGTGCGGGTTGCCGCAGATGCAGGCGCCGATTTATGGTTCGCTCGCGGTTGTGCACAATACGGGCGGGTTGCATGATACAGTTGAAATGCTCGATGTGGACCATTCGAAAGGCAATGGTTTCGTCTTTGATACCTACGATTCGCAAGGCCTCTTCTGGGCGATGGATCAGGCGATGAATTTCTACGCGCAACCGGCCGACGTACGTGAACGCGAGGTCGGGCGCATCATGCGCGAATCCTTGCAGCGCTTCAATCATGAGGCGTGCGCAAAGGAATATATCAAACTTTACGAAAAGATGTTGGACCGCCCGCTCGTGCAATAACGAGCGGTACAAAGGGGAGCCTTGCCATGGCGCATTTACTAGACGATCCGTACTTGAAGCCGTACGAAGCGGCGATTCGGGGGCGTGCTCAACACGCCTTCGCGCGTGCACTTGAATTGACGGGCTCCCCGAAAAAGTCGCTAGCCGATTGGGCTGCCGCGCACGAGTATTATGGCTTGCACCGGCGGCGCATCCGCGGCAAAATGTCGTGGGTCTTTCGTGAATGGGCGCCACATGCCACCTCGATGTGGCTCGTCGGGGACTTCTCCGAATGGAAGATTGATCCGCGCTTTGAATGCCGCCGCATCCCCAACACCGACACGTGGGAGTGCATCACCGCGGCAGATTTAATTTCGCACGGTCAAAACTATCGCCTCGAAGTGCGTTGGGACGGCGGCCATGGCGAGCGCATCCCCGCCTATGCCCGCTACGTCGTACAAGATCCGGTGACGAATCTTTTCTGCGCACGCGTGTGGAATCCGCCGCGCGCCTACAAGTGGAAATGTGCCGCGCCGTCCGATGTCGCCGCGCCCTTCACGCCCCTTATTTACGAGGCCCACGTGGGCATGGCCACGGAAGAAGAGCGCGTCGGCACCTACGCCGAATTCCGCGACAACATTCTGCCGCGCATCAAGAAGGCGGGCTACAACACCGTCCAGTTGATGGGCATTATGGAGCACCCTTACTATGGCTCCTTCGGATATCACGTCAGCTCCTTCTACGCGGCCTCGTCGCGCTTCGGCACGCCCGATGACTTGAAGTCCCTCATCGACACAGCCCACGCAATGGGTCTGCGCGTCATCATGGACCTCGTCCATTCCCACGCCGTCAAGAATGAACGCGACGGCCTATCCTGTTTCGACGGCACGGAATACCAATACTTCCATTCGGGCGCGAAAGGCTGGCACACGGCTTGGGATAGCCGCTGTTTCGATTACGGCAAAACGAACGTCATCCATTTCCTTTTGTCGAACTGCCGTTTTTGGCTCGACGAGTATCGCTTCGATGGCTTCCGCTTCGATGGCGTCACCTCCATGCTCTTTTGGGACCACGGTCTCGGCGCCGCCTTCACGGACTACTCCATGTACTTCAACGGCTCGATGGACGACGATGCGTGGGCCTACCTCCAAATGGCCAACCGTGTCATTCACGAATCGCACCCCGGCGCCATCACCATCGCCGAGGACGTCTCCGGCATGCCCGGTTGTGCCGCGCCCGTCGCCGATTGTGGCATGGGCTTTGACTACCGCATGGCCATGGGCGAACCCGACTTCTGGTTCAAACTTGCCGAGAAAGTGCGTGATGACGATTGGCCCATGGGCGGCATCTTCTACGAGCTCACCAACAAGCGCGCAGAAGAAAAAGTCGTCAGCTACGTCGAATCACACGACCAAGCTCTCGTCGGCGGCAAAACCTTCTTCTTCCAACTCGCCGACGCCGCCATCTATTACGGCATGGCCAAGGACCAACACGGCCTCGAAGTCGAACGCGCCATCGCCCTTCACAAAATGGCGCGCCTCGCCACCTGTGCCCTCAACGGCGGTGCCTACCTCAACTTCATGGGCAACGAATTCGGCCATCCCGAATGGATCGATTTCCCACGCCTCGAAAATGGGTGGAGCTATTCCCACGCACGCCGCCAATGGTCGTTGCGCGATAATCCCGAACTCCGCTTCAAAGCCCTCGCCGATTTCGATGAAGTGATGCTTCAAGCCCTCGGCCACGCCCACTCTATTTTCGGTGGCACTCTCTCCGCGGCAAAACCGACGCGCCTGGCGGCGAACGAACCCGATAAGGTCCTCGCCTTCCTCCGCGGCAATTTGCTCTTCGTCTTCAATTTCAATCCGACGCAGTCCTTCGAAGCTTACGGCATTCTTGTGCCGCCGGCGTCCACTTGGCAACATCTCTTTGATACGGACGAATCACGCTTCGGTGGCCAAAATCGCATCGAAAAAGGTGCAACCTACACCCCTTCTCTCGTGGCGCAAGGCGACGAACTTGTCCAGCAAATTAAGCTCTATTTGCCCGCTCGTTCCGCCCTCGTCCTCCAACGAAAAAGAGTGTAAAATAGCCCCTTGTATTCTGCCGCGAAATATGGTATAATATACGGTCAATGACTCCGGACTGTAGCTCAGTTGGTAGAGCACGACACTTTTAATGTTGGGGTCGCGGGTTCGACTCCCGCCAGTCCGACCACTCCCCCCACAATTCCGCCGCGTAAAACAAAGCCGCGACAAATCTGCCGCGGCTCACTTACAATCGTTTTTCCCTCACTTTTCGTTTGATTCATCCATGAAGTAAAGCAGCAGTTCGGCGGCATGCCATGTATGCGGCGCACTCAACCGTTCCCGTGCGTACGCAGGCAAGAAGGGCAGATTCCACTCGTATTTCGCCTCGGAGGCTTCCTTCTCCCATGAAACGGGATAGCCTGTTCCGTCCGGCACGTCCTCCAGCGGTGCGTGTCTGAAATGCGCTTTGGCCACATTCAGATAAGGATACAGCTCGTCCCTATAAGAAACTGGCTTTGCCTGCGCATCCGGCTTGCCACCGTCCATCCAGAACAGCTCGGTATAATTATCCTCTGTTTCCGGCACTGTCCAGCGGCTGTGGTCAATTCCAAGGCGCGAAAGCCCGAACTTCAGCCATTTTGTCTGATAGACCGGATGCGGCGCATAGTCCGAAAGACCGGTCAGAGCGCCGTTTTCCGTTCGGCGTTCCGCTTCCTGAAGGATTTTATCGACCAGCGGATGCTCTTTGCCGCTCACCAGCGAAATAAGATACAGCGCCTGACCCAGATTGTCCGGCTCCTTCACGCCCTTGTTATTGAGGTCGTAGGGCTCATCCAGGGAAAGAATCCACGAACGAATCTGGTCCACATTGCCGGTGCGCTCAAAAACCATCGCCATCATCGCAGAATCCCGATACCACGGCTTGCGGTACACCTGCGGATTGGGCAAAGGCTTCCCGTCCACTATGGATACAAGCAAATCATGATGCAGCGTCCGCATGAGCGATGCGTGCGGCGAAGGCTCAAAATCCGGCAGCGACACATGTTCACGGCTCAGCACCTTCGTCTGACCGTTCTGCCGCAGATACAGACCGTCTTCATCCTCCCAGACTGCATCCTCTCCCACCTGAACGCGATACCGGTCAGGCTGGAATTTCACCAAAGCAGGCCAGCACACGCCCTGTCTTCAGCTCAAAAAGACAATGATTCTTCCAAATCAGCTTGGGACGGTTTCCCATGCCGAACAGATAGAACTTTTCTTTGGAGAGCAGCTTTTCCATTATGCTCTTTTGGTCAAACCCTTTGTTGACCCAAATCCCTTCCGCTTTCGCGGCAAAAATAACTCCCGCGCCAATCGCGAGAATTGCGCAAGCCCTAGTAAATACTGGTGTCTTCATAATTCTTAACCTTCTATGACTTAAAGATACCTGCATTGTAGCATTTTTCTTGTCCGCTGTCAAGTGCAAAATGTTAAAATACGGAAAAACTGCCGCGCCACTCCCCCTTGTCCTGTGCCAAAAGCGCTCTTCTTTGGTGTCCTCTCCCACCCCTTCAGCCCCCTCCCCCCTTGCATTTAGCCAAAAGTATGATACTTTTTTAAAAATGTATGATACTTTTCCCGAAAAAGTATGATACTTTTTGCCGAAAAGTATCATACTTTAACCTAAATTCACCCCCTAACCCACCTGCCGTCCCCCCGTAATCCACCTGACTTCAGCCTTTTGCGGCGAAAAGAATACAAAAAGAACCATTCTGAGGAGCGGGCGGCGGCGTTGAGTGTCGAGCTGAGGGCGATAGGAAAATGCGGTTCGGGTCTATTGCCGCGAGACGCGCACAAGACAAGGAGTCGGTATTCCGACGACGAAGTATTGTGCGATGCCTCGCGTGCAAAAGGCCCGAGAGCATTTGACGATTCGCCCGGGAGCGAGACCGAAATGCCGCCGACCGCGACGAACTCGACCAGCAATGGCTAACCGCACTTCGGCTCGGGGCCGCAGCGGAACGGACCCATTCAAAGGCGAGGCGAGTTCGGCAGGACTTGCACCCGAA
>CAVGIZ010000055.1:0-12513 GCA_963629255.1 Anaerovoracaceae bacterium | reverse complement strand
AAAGCAAGTTTAGATGGTGCGGCCCCCGCGCCCCCGCGAAGGTGAGGACAGACTTGGAGGCAAATGGCAAAATGCCAGCCAGTGAAGCAAGTTTAGATGGAGCGCCCTCGCGAAGGTTGGATGGGCTTAGGGGCGGAAGCAACGATGGACGCATTTAGGTGGGTTTGGTTTAGGTTGCTTTCGCGCGGGAAGGGGCCCAGGGGGCATTTTGGTGGGTTTGGTAGCGGGTGGAGGGGGAATGGTACTTTTTTGTGCTAATAGAGGAGGGGGTTGCAAGGGCGCAAAAGTTGAAGAAAATATGGAGAAAAGTGCAGCGGATTATAGATATGAAAGTTTTTTGAGATTGTGGGTTGACGGCGCGGCGGAATTATGGTATAATATGGATACACAATGTGGAAAAGGTTTAGGCTTGAGAGTGAGCCGAGGCTAAATTTCGCAGGATGTGTAACAGAGTCAAGTAAACGAGGACAAAAAGAAGTTAGGAGGCATAAAGAATGGGCAAGAGCATAAAGGTTGCGTGCGCGGTTGTGGGCTTAGGGCTTGCGATGGCGTGTGGGCGTGTTTACGCGGCAGATATTTATGTGGACATGTTGGCGGATGGAAGTGCCGCGGATGGTTCGCAAGGTGCGCCGTATGTGACGATACAATCTGGGGTAAATGCCGCGGCGGCTGGGGATACGGTTTGGGTGAAGTCCGGGGAAGGTCGGGATTATGCGATTACGGATGATTCGAATGCGGTGTCGATTCCTGAGGAGAAGAGTGGATTGACGCTGAGGGGTTGGGGCGAGGAGAAGGCGTTGATTTCGTGTACGAACAAGTATGAGTATACGCAAAGTGACGAGGTATTTGATAGTGATGGGGCTGGTATCATCATTTGGATTAATAAGACGGTGCCGCCGTTGATGGTGAATGCACCGAATGTGGTGCTGAGGGATTTGCGTTTTGTGTATACGGATGATTCGATGACGACACGTACATGGAAGTATACGGGGTGCGGAGGGACGACCAATTATGTGCCGTATGTGTACTTTGCGTATAGTGGGACTGGGTCGGTGATGAGGGATTGTGAGATTGAGGCGTTGGAGGAGCCAGGGTATTATGGAGCCGGGAGTAAGGTGGGGCTTGTTTGTATTGAGGCTGAGAATTGTCGGTTTGAGGATAATCGTTTGATTAGTTGCAAGTATCCATTTGGAATTCGTTGTGCGTCGACGTTTGTTGGGAATTATAGCACGAATGTCTATGAGTTTGTTTTCAATGTATCGACTGCGAACTATTCCATGTTTGATGCGACGGTGATTTCGAATACGTTTGTGAATTGTGCGAGTGAGGGAGGTTTGTTTTCAGGTGGACAGGATAAGGGATTTTCGCATCTTGATATGAGTTACAATGTTTTTTACAATGATGAGACGTTGGCGGATAAGGATTGTATTGTTTTTGCTCCGTGGGCGAACTCGATGAATGGGGGTGTGAGTTTCCATCACAATACGGTTGTGGGTTGGAAGTATTTGTATGTGCATCAGAATTTTTGGGGGGCGAAGTTGTTCAAGATGTATGACAATGTGATTTGGCTGTTGGAAGGTGGTGCGATGTTTTGGGATAAGCAATTCTGGGATGGTTCGAATCCATTCACGGCGGGAAATCGGGCGGTCTTTTTGGATAGTGAGAATCGTTGGATTTGGACGTCGATTACGGATGAGGATTTGGACGTGGGGGTATACAATGAGAAGTCGACCGAGATTCGGAGCAATGTGTTTCGTGAGGGGTTGCCGCTTCATGCGAATGCGTATTTTGGGCAGACGAGGTATGGAGAGAATTTGTTTGATGAGGATTGGGCGTATACGGTTTTGACGAATCGAGCGATTGTTTCGAACAATGTGTATTTGGCTGAGGCGCCGGTGTTTGTGAGTATGGATGTTGGGAATGAGAATTTTATGAAGGCGAAACAGAATAAGAATCGGTTGTGGGCGGACAAGAAGTATGCGTGGGGAGGGGCTGATGGAACGGCGGAGTTGTTTATTGGTGCGAAGCCGATTATACGGGACGTGGCGTTGGTGATCAGGGTGCAATAATTTAACCACGCCTTACACGGATTTACACGGGTAGATATGGAAGGATTTTGTTCTGACGTATTGGGATTTAACTCCGAGCCTAACAAAAAGCTTCGGTTCACGCCTCCGCTTGCTTCGCGAGGGGCAGGCAGGGGAGAGTTGGGTTGGAGGGTTTGGGATGTTTGGAAGAGACGCCAAGCTTGCGCTTGGATCACAGGACAAGTTTGGCCAAGCACAGCTTGGCCATCAGCGCTAAGAGGATTGAACTGAGGTGCGGCAGATTTTGAAACATGAGGACATTTTAAGGAGGTCAAAGGATGAAGAAGATAGTTAAGGTTGTTGTGATGGGTGCCGCGGTGGCGGTGAGTTGTGTTGGAGAGGCGAAAGATTTGACGAATGAGGCAGATTTGACGCCGCTTGTGATGCAGATGTATGGTGTGCGGCGGGCGTGGAGTGTGGATGATGTGACGGTGAAGTTGGAGCTTGGGGCGTCGCAGACACAGGCGAGGGAATGGGCGGATTCGTACAGGATTGTGAGTCGGGAGGATGCGAATTATGCGTATGAGAAGTTTGTGCGGCCGAAGGCGGTGGAGGCTCCGTTTGCGAAGGAGGAGTTTGCGCGGCCAGTTGGGACGAAGTTGCCGAGTGCGGGTGAGTGTGGGCTGGTGAGTTCGGTGGTGACGTTGACGTTGCCGGAGCCGATGAAGAAGGGAGTGAAGTATGCGGTGATTGCGCAGGGGTCGGGGAGTACATTGGTGACGGTTGGGAAGTGTGCGGGGGAGTTTGTGCATGGGGAGAAGGAGAAGAAATTGTTTGATGGATTTGCCGCGCAGATGGTGGGGATGAGGAGGATAGGGAATGTTGGTGGGCGTATGATTTTGTGTGAGATGGGGCCTGGGTATGCGCCGAACAATGGGCTGAATGTGAATGCGTGGAATGTGACGGTGAATGGGGTGAAGGTTGGGGTGAAGGCGATTGGGTATCGGTCGAAGTTGGAATGTTATTTGCCGGTGGGGTGGCCGTTTAAGGGTTTTGTGCGGTCGTATGTATTTTTGGATTTGGGGAAGGAGGTGCCGGAGGGTGCGGTTGTGAAGGTGAGTTGTGGGAAGGATGTGACGGCTGGGGTGAGGAGTAGTGAGATGAAGTTTGAGGCGAAGAAGACGTTGACGCAATCGATTAAGGCGAATCAGGTTGGGTATTTGCCGGAGAGTATTAAGGTTGCGTATTTGGGGATGTGGTTGGGGTCGATGCCGGAGAAGAATACGGCGGATGCGATGGCGGATGAATTGATGGGGGAATCGAAGGCGACGGAAGAGAACGTGGCAGATTTTTATGAGATGACGCTGGATGAGAATGAGACGGCGGCGTCGACGTTGGCGCCGTATGCGATTGGGTTTGAGAAAGCGCCGCGGTTTGAGATTGTGGAGGAGAAGAGTTTGAAGGTTGTGTACAAGGGGGAGGTGAAGTTTATTCATAATGGGAAGGAGTGGGATGGGAAGGCGAACAATTCTGCGGAGAATGTGTATGAGATAGATTTTAGTGCGTTCAAGGTGCCGGGGAGGTATTTCATTTCGGTGCCGGGGGTGGGGCGGTCGATTGGGTTTGATATTGATGCGGGGGTGTATGAGAAGGCGGCGCATGTGCAGGCGCAGGGGATTTATTGTCAGCGGTGTGGGTGTGAGTTGGATCCGAAGTTGACGGGGGGATGGAAGCGGATTGCGTGTCACAACAAGGGGATTATACCGACGACGTCGAAGAAGTATGAGTGTGGGGAGTTTGGGCCGTTTGATGATACGATGGAGATGATAGCGAACCCGAATTTGGCGAAGGAGGAAGCGGCGCGGAAGAAGGTGTTGGATGATCCGAAGCGGGTGAAGTTGGCGTTCAAGGATGTGGCGGATGGATATGGGAAGAAGGCGGCGTATAAGGTGAATGTGGCGAGTGGTGTGACGATTGCGTTTAGTGCGATGCGGTCGGACGCGAAGGCTGGAGGCAAGTGGTATGGGTCGGTTGTGTTGTATGGGGAAGAGGGGTATGGCATTGGGATGGTGGCGAATTGGGGCGGATTGAAGTTTGGGGATGATTACATTGGGCGGATTAATGATGGGCGTTGGCATTCGTATGTGGTGAGGATGACGCCGACGGGGAAGGGTGACGAGATGAATTGTGAGTTGTTTATGGATGGGAAGCGGTGGTCGGACAAGGAGTATATTTGCCGCGTGAATGGGATGAAGGGGGAGTTGAGTTTGGGGTGTGCGACGGGCGAGGGCGCGGAAGGTTTGGAGGTGCGCGATGAGGTGGTTGTGGAGAGGGCGCTTGATGAGAAGGAGATGGCGATTTTGTTCAAGCCGGTGATGAAGGAAGTGCCGCGGAAGTTGAACATTGTGGGTGGGCATCATGATGCGGGGGATTACAATCCGCGGTCGCATATTGATGTGGCGATGCAGTTGATGAATGTGTATGAATTGAAGCCGGGGAATTTTTGGGATGGGCAATATAATGTGCCGGCGAGTGAGAAGGGGAATGGGATTCCGGATGTGATTGATGAGGCGTTGTGGGCGTTGCGGCTGTGGGTTGGATTGCAGGATAAGGATGGGGGCGTGAGGCATGGGACGGAATCGCGGAGTGACCCGAACTTTTTGCAGACGGTGGAGTTGGATGACCGCGGCGATTTTGCGTGGGCGAAGGATTCGGGGGCGACGTTTATGTGTGCGGGTGCGTTTGCGCAGATGAGTCGTATTTTGGGGAAGTTTCCGAAGTATCAAAAGACGGCGGCGGGTTTCTTGGAGCGTGCGAAGAAGGCGTATAAGTGGGCGGTGGAGCATCCGACGATTATTAAGGAAGATACGGCGACGACGGGGGAATACAATTATTCGCTGAGGGCGTATGCCGCGGCACATTTGTTCAATACGACAGGGGATGAAAAATACCATAAAGATTTCAAGCAGTTTACGCCGTGGGTGAAGAGTCCGAATGCGGAGATTCGTGTGCATAGGAAGTATGACGTGCAGTTGGCGGCGTTTGCGTACATGTTGATTGAGAAGGAGAAGGCGGATGGGGCGTTGTGGGATACGGTATTGAATTCGATTCGGCGTGAGGCGGATATGTATTTGGATGGGTCGCGGCAGATGGCGTATAAGTTTGTGCGGCATCCGTATGCGCCGATTGTGTGGGGTTCTGGGGCGTATGAGAATTATGCGGTGTTGACGGCGTGGATGTGGGCGAAGACGGGGGAGCAGAAGTATTTTGATTGGATGGTGCGGACGTGTGATAATACGTTGGGGGCGAATCCATTGGGGATTAGTTGGGTGACGGGTTTGGGTGAGCGCACGATTCGGTGTCCGTTGCATAATAGTCGGTATCGGGATACGGGATTTCCTGTGGCGGGTTTGCAGGCGCAAGGGCCGAATCAGCGTGGTCAGGGGTATTCGTGGCCGGAGTGCGCGTATCCGGCGTTTTCTGGGACGTTTGCGACGATGTATGCGTTTTCGGATTTGCATTTTGCGATTGCGATGGATGAGCCGACGATGCCGAATATGGTGAATACGTTTTTCGTGTTTAGTTTGATTATGAAGTAAGAGGAGAGGGTGAAGATGGTGAAGAGGTTTTTTGTGGTGGGCGTTGCGAGCGCGGCAGTTTTTTGTGTCGCGATTGGGGGACGCGCGGCAGATTTGACGAATGTGGCAGATTTGACGCCCTTCGTGATGCAGTCGTATGGGGTGCGGACTGTGTGGAGTGTAGATGATGTGACGGTGAAGTTGGTGTTGGGGGCGTCGGAGACGGATGCGCGGGAGTGGGCGGATTCGTATCGGATTGTGAGTCGGGAAGATGCGAATTATGCGTATGAGAAGTTTGTGCGGCCGAAGGCAGTAAAAGCGCCGCGGGCGAAGGAGGAGTTTGTGCGGCCGGAGGGGACGAAGTTGGCGTATTCTGCGAATGTGCCGCTGGTGAGTTCGGAGGTGACGTTGACGTTGCCGGAGCCGATGAAGAAGGGAGTGAAGTATGCGGTGATTGCGCAGGGGTCGGGGAATACGCTGGTGACGGTTGGGAAGTGTGCGGGGGAGTTTGTGCATGGGGAGAAGGCGAAGGGATTGGATGAGGGATTTGCCGCGCAGATGGTGGGGATGAGGCGCGTAGGGAATATTGGGGGCGGGATTATTTTGTGTGAGATGGGGCCTGGGTATTCGCTGAATAATGGGTTCAAGCGGGGCGAGTGGACGGTGACGGTGAATGGGAAGAAGGCGGAGATTCGCGCGATGGGGGTGCGGTCGAAGTTGGAATGTTATCAGCCAGTGGGTTGGCCGTTTCGGGGTTTTGTGCGGTATTATGTGTTTTTGGATTTGGGTGAGGAGGTGCCGGAGGGGGCGCGGGTGGAGGTTGTGTGTTCGGAGCGTGTGACGGCGGGAGCGAGGACGGCGGGGTTCACGTTTGAGGCGAAGAAGACGTTGACGCAATCGATTAAGGCGAATCAGGTTGGGTATTTGCCGAGGAGTATTAAGGTGGCGTATTTGGGGATGTGGATGGGATCGATGCCAGATGGGCAGATGGAGGAGGAGAAGCCCGCGGCAGATACGATGGACTGGAAGAAGGAATTGGCGAATGGGGCGCGGATTACGAATTTTTATGCGCAACCTGTGAAGGAAGAGAAAGAAGAGAAGAAAGAAGATACGGCATTGGCGGAGTTTGCGTTGGGGTTTGAAAATGCGCCGCGGTTTGAGATTGTGGAAGAGAAGAGTTTGAAGGTGGTGTATGAGGGGCAGACGAAGTTTATTCATAATGGGAAGGACAATGATGATGGCGAGGTGAATGATTCGGGTGAGAATGTGTATGAGATTGATTTTAGCGCGTTCAAGGAGCCGGGGAGGTATTTCATTTCGGTGCCGGGCGTGGGGCGGTCGATTGCGTTTGATATTGACGCGGGGATTTATGAGAAGGTGGCGCATGTGCAGGCGCAGGGGTTGTATGAGCAGCGGTGTGGGTGCGCGTTGGACCCGAAGTTGACGGGTGGGTGGAAGCGGATTGCGTGTCACGATAAGGGGATTATTGCGACGACGGCGAAGCGTTATGAGCATGGGGCTTTTGCGCCGTTTGATGAGATGCCGGAGTTGGTGCCGAATCCAGATTTGGCGAAGGAAGTGGCGGCGCGGAAGAAAGTGATGGAGGACCCGAAGCGGGTGAAGTTGGCGTTCAAGGATGTGGTGGATGGATTTGGGAAGAAGGCGGCGTATCAGATTGATGTGACGAATGGATTGACGCTTGCATTTTGTGCGCGGCGGACGGATGAAAAGGCGGGTGGCAAGTGGTATGGGTCGGTGGTGCTTTATGGGGATGAGAGGTATGGATTTGGGTTGGCGGCGAATTGGGGTGGGTTGCGATTTGGCAATGAGTATGTGGGGCGGATTAATGATGGGAAGTGGCATTCGTATGTGATGCGGATGACGCCGACGGGGAAGGGCGAGGAGATGAAGTGCGAGCTTTTTCAGGATGGGGTGCGTTGGCCAAATTGTGAAGTGATGTGCGATGTGAGGGGCATGAAGCCGCAGTTGAATTTGGGTTGTTCAACGGGTGAAGGTGCGGAAGGATTGTATGTGCGCGATGAGGTCGTTGTGGGGCGGGCACTGAGCAATGAAGAGATGGAGACGTTTTTCCATGAAGTCAGGAAAGAGATTCCGCACAAGCTTGAGGTGGTGGGCGGACATCATGACGCGGGGGATTACAATCCGAGGTCGCATATTGATGTGGCGCAACAGTTGATGAATGTGTATGAATTGAAGCCGCAGAATTTTACGGATGGTCAATACAATGTGCCAGAGAATGAAAAGGGGAATGGGCTTCCCGATGTGATTGATGAGGCACTGTGGGAAATTCGTTTGTGGGTTGGTTTGCAGGACAAGGATGGGGGCGTGAGGCGTGGGACGGAATCGCGGAGTGACCCGAACTTTTTGCAGACGGTGGAGTTGGATGACCGCGGCGATTTTGCTTGGGCGAAGGATTCGTATTCGTCGTTTATTTGTGCGGGGGTGTTTGCGCAAATGAGCCGCATTTTGGGAAAGTTCCCGAAGTACGAAAAGAGCGCGGCAGATTTTTTGGAGCGGGCGAAGAAGGCGTATAATTGGGCGGTGGAAAATCCAACAGTGATCAAGGATGATCCAACGACGACGGGCGAATACAACTATTCGACACGGGCATATGCGGCGAGTGAATTGTTCCATACGACGGGCGAAGAGAAGTATCATGCGGACTTCAAGATGTATACGCCGTGGGCGAAGAATCCAGATGCATTGATTCGGATTCATCGTAAGTATGAATTGCAATTGGCGGCGTATTCGTATGTCTTGATTGAACGCGAGAAGGCGGATGGGGCGTTGTGGGATACGGTTCTCAACGTGATTCGCCGCGAGGCTGATTTTTACATTGAAGGTTCGTCGAAGATGGCGTATAAGTTTGTGCGTCATCCTGAGGCGCCGATTACGTGGGGCACGGGTGCGTATGAGACGTATGCGATGTTGCCGGCGTGGATGTGGGCGAAGACGGGCGAGCAGAAGTATTACGATTGGTTGATTCGTTCGTGTGATAACACGCTGGGCGCGAATCCGCTGGGCTTGAGTTGGATTACGGGTTTGGGCGAGCGCACGATTCGGTGTCCGTTGCACAATAGCCGCTATCGGGATACGGGCTTCCCTGTTGCGGGATTGCAAGCGCAAGGGCCGAATCAGCGTGGCGAAGGCTATTCCTGGACGGCGTGCGCGTACCCTTGGTTCACGGGCAAACTTGCAATCATGTACGCATTTTCGGATATGCACTTTGCGATTGCGATGGATGAGCCGACGGTCGATAATATGGCGAGGTCGTTCTTCGTCTTTAGCTTGATTGCAAAGTAAGGAGGCACATCATGAAGAAGTTTCTGCTGGTTCTTGTTTCGATGGTGTCTGTCGCGAGTGTGAAAACTGCCGCGGCACGTCCTCTTGTGACGCTTGAAAAGCTAGACTCAACGGGCGTGGCACCTGACGTTGTGCGCATTGCGGGGCATTCCCACACGTGTCGAAAAGAAGGTGTCACGATGCCGCAAACATTTGAACGCTTGCATGAATGGGCGACGCGCAATCACGTGGATGCGCTGGGGCTGGGCAGCCCTTGGTCCGTCACAAATGCCGCGCTCACACGCACGTATGAAACGACCGCTCGCGATGCGTACTACGCTGGAGTCGACTACGAAAAAATTGCCGCGGAGACGGCCGCGCAAAGTGCCGCGCTCATTCAAGACGCGAACGCGATACCAGGCAATCAAACGCTTTTCTACATCGATAATGAAACGCCCAAGTCGCGTTATGGTCACATGTGGCACATTGGCTTCAAAGTGTGCGTTCCAAATTGGCATGATTACAGTCAGGACCGCGCCGTTTGGTACTCGACGCTCGATGATGCGACGGCCGAAACAAACGCGCTCACGGGCGGCCCGCACAAGCGCCGCACCTACGCTGAAGTCGTCAAGGAGCAACGTGCCGCGGGCGCGCTTTGCATTTGGGCGCATCCCACCAGTTGGTGGACCACGAATGGCGACCCAAACGGTCCCTTCGTCACAAATATTGCCGCGGACATGATTCCCCAACTTTTGATTGATGGCTTCCTCGATGGCCTCACCGTGCAAGGCTACGATGCATATCATCGCGATTATCAAGCGCTTTGGTTTGGCCTCCTCGATCTTGGCTATCGCGTGCCAGGCTTCGCCGAGCTTGACATTTCAATCGGCCACAACATCACGGGCAAGGATACGACATTTTTCAATCTTGTTCCCGCGGCAGATTTCCCGCGCCCCTTAGTCCTCACAAACATCATTTCCACCTTGCGCGCGGCGCACCACACCATGTCGTCGGGCCCCATCCTCTTTCTTTCGGTGGACGACCAAAAGCAAGGCTCTACGCTTAAATCCATCGACGGCATGACGCACATCGTGCGCGTTCAAGCCTTCCCTGCGCCTGGCGAAAAAATGCTTTCGCGCGTCGAGCTTCTTGGACGCAAAGGTGAAATTCTCGCCGTCGTCAAAGACTTCCCAGGCGGCGCAATTACGTGGCGCGTGAAAGGTGACGATGCGGGCGAAACGCTTGTCGCGCGCGCTTTCGGCGAACACGATGGCGACTATATTTACAAGGCCCAGCAGCGCGTCCAACATTGCGCCATCACGAATCCGATTTGGCTACGCACCGCGGCATTTCCTGAGCCCGCAGCCATTGTGCCGCGCGTGGACCACATGTCCAACCCGAAGGTGCGTGCGTTGATGGATTACCTTGCCAAAGGCGAATTCCGCAAAGACTTTCCAGGTTGCACGCCAGGCGTTGTTCCATTCGAGGCTTTTCGCATCAACGAATTCCGCCGCGCCCTTCAAGAAGATTGATTGTGCGCTTTATGCCTTGCGGCGAATCCGCGCGATGATGCGCGAGGCGCCCAAATTCTTCAGCCCCAACGCGAGCAACATCTTTCCAAATAAGTGCCGCGACTCGGCCTCGACTTCCACAATCTCAATGCCTTCCGCTTCGCACAGCGCGCGGAAATCTTTCAACGTAATGCAATGAATGTTTGGCGTATCGTACCATTGGAAGGGGAGCTGCTTTGAAACCGGCAAGCGGCCCGTCAAGCCCAACGTCAAACGAATGCGGTACGCGGCAAAGTTCGGGAACGAAACAATCGCTTCATCCGCAATGCGCAACGCCTCATGCAACACGCCGCGCGGGTTCTTCACCTCCTGCAACGTGTCGGAAATAATCGCGAGGTCATAATGCTTATCCGGCACCATTTCAAGCCCCTCGTCTGCATCTTCCCAATACATGTTGTGGCCATCGGCGAGCGCCTCTTCAAACGGCTCGACATCAATTTCGATTCCGTCGCCTTTCACATTCTTACGCTTCCTGAGCACATTCAAAAGCGAACCATCGCCGCACCCCACGTCCATCACGTGCGCATTCGGCCTCACCATCCGCTCGATATTGGCGTACATCTTTTCCTGGCTTGGCGTCACCTTCGTCTCGCGCGGCCGCAAAAATCCGCCCACAAGTTTCGACAAGTCATCAATGTCCGTCAAGAACGAATCATGCCCCGTACCACTTTCCAAATGGCAGTATGAAACATCCTTCCCATTCTTCATGAGCGCGGCAGTTATCTCGCGGCTCTGCCATTCCGTAAACAAAATATCACCTTGATACGAAACGACGAGGCACTTCGCCTTCACCCGCTTGAACGCCTCATCCAAGCTGCCCCACTTGTCACACGGATCATACAAATCCATCGAACGCGTGATGTGTAAATAGCTGTTCGCATCAAAGCGCTTGACAAATTTCATCGACTGATAATCAAGGTAGCTTTCAATCTGGAAGTACGTCTTGAACAATCTGTCGCGCTCCTTGCGGTCAGCTTCCGGCGCATTCACAAAATTATCCTGCAAGCGCCGCGCAAACTTCCTCTGCAACAATTCCCGCGACAAATACGTAATGTGCGCCAACTGCCGCGCCGCCGCCAGCCCCGCCTTCGGGCCTTTCCCGTCTCCCTCCAAATAATAGTCGCCATTCTTCCAATTCGGATCGTCCGTAATTGAATTGCGACTCATCACACTGAACGCAATCGCCTGCGTATTCAACGAAGCCGACGTCGCAATCAAACACACCTTCTCCATCTCGTCCGGATAGCGCGTCATCCAATTGACGACCATGATGCCGCCATAACTTCCGCCAATCAGCGCGGCCAATTTGGTGATGCCCAACTGCTTCAACAGCATGCGATACACATCCACCGCATCATCAAAGGTGTATTGCGGAAAACTCGAACCATACGGCTTGTGCGTCATTGGATTCACCGACATCGGCCCCGTCGTGCCACTGCACCCGCCCAGCACATTCGCGCACACAATATGAAAGTACCGCGTATCAATCGCACGCCCCGCGCCAACCATTCCTTCCCACCAACCGCTCGGCTTCTCTTCGCCTGGCTTCACGCCCGCCACATGCGCGTCCCCCGTCAACGCATGACAAATGAAAATTGCGTTATCGCCTGTAAATGGAGCCCCGCATTCCTCATACGCAACTTCAATTTCAGGCAACACGCCACCGTATGAAAGCTTGAATCCACCTTCCGGCAACTCGAGTTTCATCTTCTTCAATTCAACGATACCGACACCTTCGTTCATAGAGCCGTATATTATACCATATTTCAGCAGAAAATGCCATAGCAAATCTCGCAACCCACAAAACACCCACCGCGGCAGATTTATCACCGCGCTATGCCCAATCCACTTTTCATGAAAAGTGGATTGAACGCTAAGTGCCGCGGTTTTGGTGGGGGAGGGAGGAACGTCAGGGGGATTACTGGCTAACGTCAGGTGTTTCATAGGGTGAATTTAGGTTAAAGTCCATAACTTTTCCCGAAAAAGTCCATAAGATTTTTAAAAAAGTCCATAAGAATTTGGAAAATCTTATGG
>CAVGIZ010000054.1:0-12545 GCA_963629255.1 Anaerovoracaceae bacterium | reverse complement strand
GCGAGCGCGAGGAAGGACTGCGACGATGACGAAGAAATAGCTTCCGCGGCAGTTTCTAGCTGGTTACAGCATTGATCTTTGACAATTGAATTTTTGGTGGGTGCGACCCAAGGTTTCGGGGGGGCGGCGCCCCCCGCGCCCCCGCGAAGGTGAGAACGGGCTTTTGGGGTGGAAGCAACGATGGACGCATTGCGGATGAGGAATTATTTCCGCTTGGCGAGGGCTTCGTGATATTCGGAGTAGCTGCCCTCGAACCAGGTTGTGCGGCCATTGGGTTCGAACGCGAGGATATGTGTCGCGATACGGTCGAGGAACCAGCGGTCGTGGGAGACGACCATGACGCAGCCGCCGAAGTCTTGCAAGCCTTCTTCGAGGGAACGCAGGGTGGCGACATCGAGGTCGTTTGTGGGTTCGTCGAGGAGGAGGAGGTTGCCGCCGGAGGTGAGGAGTTTGGCGAGGTGGACGCGATTGCGTTCACCGCCGGAGAGGACGCCGACTTTCTTTTGTTGTTCGGCGCCGCGGAAGTTGAAGCGACTGCAGTAGGCGCGGCCATTCATCATGGTTGTGCCGGCGAGGCGCACGAATTCGCCGCCGCCTGTGATGGCTTCGTAGACAGTTTCGTCCGCTTTGAGTTCGCTGCGGGTTTGATCGACGTAGCTGAGCTTGACTGTTTCGCCGACGGAGAAGGTGCCGGAGAGCGGTTTGAGCTGGCCTGTGATAAGTTTGAAGAGGGTGGTCTTACCCGCGCCATTTGGTCCGATTACGCCGACAATTCCGCCGCGGGGCAGGTCGAAGTTGAGATCGTTATAAAGGATGCGATCGCCAAAGCCCATCTTGACATGTTCGGCGCGGACGACGAGGTTGCCGAGGCGTGGGCCTGGCGGGATGCGGATGACGAGATCATCTTCGCGCGTTGAGACTTCCTGGCTTTGCAATTCTTCGTAACGTTTGACACGCGCCTGGCTTTTCGAGTGGCGTCCAGAGGGATTTGTTTGAATCCATTTGAGTTCGTTCTCGATGAGTTTTTGCCGCGACTTTTCGGCCTTGGCTTCGCGCGCGAGCATGGCTTCCTTTTGCTTGAGCCATTCCTCGTAGTTGCCCTTGTAGGGGTAGCAGATGCCGTGGTCGAGTTCGAGAATCCAATCGGTGACATCGCTTAGGAAGTAGCGGTCGTGCGTGACGACGATGAGCGTGCCTTTGAAGGGCTTTAGGTATTCTTCGAGCCACTGGACGGTCTCGGCATCGAGGTGGTTCGTGGGTTCATCGAGGAGGAGGACATCGGGCTCGGTGAGGAGCAGGCGGCAGATTGCGACACGGCGGCGTTCACCGCCCGAGAGGACGTTGACGGGCTGGTCGCTTGGAGGACAATGCATGGCGGCCATTGCGCGTTCGACGAGGGAATCGATGTTCCAATAATCGTGCGCGTCAATTTCTTCCTGGAGCTTGGCCATTTCGGCTTCGGCTTTGGGGTCGTCGAGATTGCAGCAGAGGTCTTCGTAGCGTTCGAGTTTGGCGTGGATGGGTGCGACGGCTTCCGCGACAACTTCGCCGACGGTTTTTGTATCGTCTAGGACGGGCTCCTGCGGGAGGTAGCCAACCTTCGTGCCTTTCGCGACTTGCACGGTACCGATGAGGTCGGTGTCGAGGCCTGCGAGAATTTTGAGAAGGGAAGATTTGCCTGCGCCATTGCCACCGATGACGCCGATGTGCGCGCCGTAGAAGAAGGAGAGATTGACGTCCTTTAAAATTGTTTTTGCGCCGACTTGCTTTGTGACATCAATGAGAGAAAACTGATATTCGCCTGCCATGTGAGAGGTTCCTTTTTGAGAGGTGTTATCCGCAGAAAAGTGCCGTGGTTATTTGCCTGGATAATGGATGAGGGATTCGACCGCGTAGGGGGCGAGCTTGCCGTGGCGGGCGTCGAAGCCATCGAGCTCGAGGGCGAACACCATTTTGACGACGGTGCCGCCGAGCCGTTCCACGAGGCGCGCGCCTGCGAGGGCTGTGCCGCCGGTTGCGAGGAGGTCGTCGACGATGATGGCTTTTTCGCCTTTTGCGACGGCGTCCTTATGCATGTGGACGGTGGCCTTGCCATACTCCAAATCGTAATCCTCGTGAATCGTTTCACGCGGCAGTTTTCCTGGCTTGCGAATCGGCACAAACGCCTTGCCCATACGATCGGCAAGTGCCGCGCCAAAAATGAAACCACGCGATTCGGGGGCCACAATCAAATCAAAGTCCACATCTTTCAAGGCCTTGACAAAAAGGTCAATTGAAAGGCGAAAGCCTTCAGCCGTATCAAAGATGCCCGTGACATCACGAAAGAGGACACCGGGCTTGGGGAAGTCCGGAATGGAGTGGACGCAAGAAGCGAGGCGCTGGACGTCGCCGTCCGCGGAAGGGCTTGTGTTCATAGGTAGATTTATTTCTTCGGCCAGAATTTATCGGTGAGCTTCGACGGGATGCCGACTTCCGTCTTCTCAAAATTATCGGCGAGAATTTTCCAGCCGAGGTCCAGCGCATCTTCAAGCGAAATGTTGACGGACAAATCCATCATGTTCTTTTCGAACGCGGCACCATACGCCAGCAGCTTCTGGTCCCACGCAGACATCTTGAAGCCCATCGACTGCTTTTCGATTGTCTCTTTGTATTGCGCGTAAAGCTTGATCATCGCGTCCATCACTGTGCGGTGGTCTTCGCGCGTATTCTTGTTGACCTGCTGTTTCAAACGCGACAACGAACCAAACGGCTCAATGCGCCCATTGCGCAAATAGAACTGGCCTTCCGTGATGTAGCCCGTGTTGTCCGGCACTGGGTGCGTCACGTCATCGCCTGGCATCGTTGTCACCGCCAAAATCGTGATCGACCCTGCACCATCGAAGTCCACCGCCTTTTCATAACGCGACGCGAGCTGCGAATACAAATCGCCGGGGTAACCACGGTTCGAAGGAATTTGTTCCATCGTAATGGCAATTTCCTTCAGCGCATCCGCAAACGACGTCATGTCCGTGAGCAACACGAGCACATCCTTGCCCTTCAACGCAAACTTCTCCGCCACCGCCAGCGACACATCCGGCACCAGCATACATTCCACCGTTGGATCTGCTGCGGTATGCACAAACATGACGGTCTTCGCCAAGGCTCCCGACTTATCGAGCGTATTGCGGAACTTCAAATACTCATCGTACTTTAATCCCATCCCGCCAATCACAATCACATCCGAGTCTGCCTGCAACGCAATGCGCGCCAAGAGCTCATTGTACGGCTCACCCGCACGCGCAAAAATCGGCAACTTCTGCGACTTCACAAGCGAGTTGAACAGGTCAATCATCGGAATATTCGTGCGCACCATCTTGTTCGGCATAATGCGCTTGGCGGGGTTCACCGACGGCTGCCCAATCGGCGATGGATTTTCCGTGATCGCAGGCCCGCCATCACGCGGCACGCCCGCACCCGTAAACGCACGCCCCAAAAGCGCATCCGAAAACGGAATCTTCATCGTCTCGCCCAAGAACCGCACATGTGCCGCGGTATCCACACCACGTGCACCCGCGAAAATCTGCAGCGTCACATTCGATCCATCCAGCTTGATCACCTGCGCCAAGGACGTCCCTGCGCGCGACTCAATTTCCGCAATCTCGCCATACTTCACGCCCTCGGCCCGCAGCGTCGCCACCGACCCCGAAAGCGCGTCAATCTTATGATAAATCTTATTGTTGAACATCGTCTAACCTCCTTCTCAAGTATGGATTTCCGTATCGCTTGACGCGGCAATTTTGCCCGTCAGAATCGTCTTCATCGAAACGAACTCCGGTGAATCAAACGGCTTATCATTCCAGTCAATGAACGTCTGCTGCAGGTCCATAAAGAACGCACGCGTCTGGTCCTTGTCCTTGAACGAATACGCCGCGAGAATCGCCTTCTCCACCATGTCAAACATCTCGCGTTGCCGTGCAACCGGCGTCGTCGCATCCGACTCACTGAACGCATTCTGCTGCAAATAAACCGCATCAAGAAACTCGGCCTTCAAGTACGTCGTGAAGTCCTCAATCGAAGTTCCTTCTTCACCAACGACCTTCATCATCTGCCCAATCTCATTGCCCTTGCGCAAAATGCCGCGCGCACGCTCCACACGCGATTGCTCAATCACCGAATTGTAATGACTCCACGAATCCAGCGGGTCAATCGCCGGATACCGCCGCGCATCCGAACGCGCCCTCGACAACCCATGAAACCCGCCCACGACCTTCAACGTCGCCTGCGTCACCGGCTCATCAAAGTTGCCGCCCGCCGGCGAAACCGTCCCACCAATCGTGACCGACCCAATCGACCCATCCTTCAGCTTCACACGCCCCGCGCGTTCATAAAACGCCGCGATACGCGATTCCAAATACGCTGGGAACGCTTCCTCGCCCGGAATCTCCTCAAGCCGCCCCGAAAGTTCACGCATCGCCTGCGCCCAACGCGACGTCGAATCCGCGAGTACCAACACGTTCAGCCCCATCTGCCGGAAGTACTCCGCCAGCGTCACCGCCGTGTACACCGAAGCCTCACGCGACGCCACCGGCATCGACGACGTATTACAAATAATAATCGTCCGCTTCATCAGCGACTGCCCCGTCTTCGGGTCCTTGATCTCCGGAAACTCCTTCAACGTTTCCACAACCTCGCCCGCACGCTCGCCGCACGCCGCCGAAATCACAACGTCCACCTTCGCATACCGCGCCGTCGTCTGCTGCAACACCGTCTTGCCCGCACCAAACGGCCCTGGAATGCAGTACGTGCCGCCCACCGCCACAGGGAAGAACGTATCAATCGTTCGCACCGTTGTCTCCAGCGTCTCCGTCGGCTCCAACCGCTCCACAAAACACTTGATTGGCACCTTCACCGGCCAACGCTGCATCATCTGCACCTTGACCTCTTTGCCCGCATCATCTACCAGTGTCGCGATATCCTCCGTCACCGTGTAATCGCCCGCCGCCGCCAAACTCTTCACCGTATAAACGCCGCGAAACGCAAACGGCACCATAATCTTATGACCCGGCATCGTCTTGTTATCGAAAATGCCTTCCGTCACCCAACCAAGCGCCTCGCCCGCCGTCACACGCGCACCCACCGCCGCCGTCGGATGCCAGTCCCACTTCTTCTCACGCGGCAACGCACTCAAATACATCCCGCGCTGCAAGAAGAACCCCGCGTCCTTCGAAATCTTGCTCGCCTCTTTCGCGAGTTCCCCCAGCGGATTCTGCAACCCGTCATACACCTGCGCCAACATCCCAGGCCCAAGTTCCGCCGCGAGCAACTCGCCCGTAAACTCAACCCGATCATCCACCGCCAAATCCGTCGTCGCATCGAACACCTGCATATCGCATCGCGTCCCACGCACACGCACAATCTCCGCCATCAGCCGCTTATCTCCACAGATCGCATAGCCGACTTCGTTCTGCGCCACCGCACCGTCAAATACAACGGTGATCATGTTGCCATTGACACCCGCAATTCTGCCTGTTGTCATTATTTGTTCTCCGTTTCAAAATTCTTCGGGTCAAACTTCGTCTCCGCCGTCAAGCGGTCAAACGCCGCATTCCCTTTCTCTTGTGAAATCTTCGTCCGCCGCAAGGCAATCTTCAGCCTCACCGCATACGTCTCAAGCGCACCCACACCGAGCGGCGCGGACACATTCGTCAACTCTGCCGCGGCATCCCACCACACGCGGTCCAACATCTCATCTCGCTTGGCTACGTCCTTCTCTTGAAAACACGCCATCACGCGCGCCTTCCAATACAAAGAACACCCCTCCGCCGGCCGCTTGTACTTCTCGCCGCCACGCGCTTCCGCCATCGCGTTGCGCAGCTGCACATCCAAGTCCGCCCAAGCAGCACTCCGCGGCACTTTTTCTTCCCCACCGCAAAGCCCCACAAACGCCTCCCACGATAAGGGAGCCGCCGCGCCAAACGCCAAGGTCGGCAAACTCGATACTAAATAATCTGTACTCATTTGACAAGCTTCGCCAAGTCTGGACGCAACCGCTTCGCCAGCTCCTCCGTCAAGACTTCACCCGTGAACGCATGCTCCACACGCCCACCATCCGTCTTCACCGAGAACCCAGTCCCAAGCGTCGCATCCATCACGACCGTCAAATTCTTCTTCGCCGCCAACTGCGCCTTCAACGCCGCCACCAGCTTCTCACTGCACGCAATCTCCGCGTCACCTGTCACATCCTTGACAGCCTCCGCTACAAGCGCACACACCACTTTCTCATCCGAAAGTGCCGCGTCCACATCCTTTGCCAAAACCTTCTCGAGCAATGCCGTCACCGCCGTTTCGACCTTCAAAACAGTGTCCCGCGCCGCCTGACGAATCGTCTCCGACGCACGTGCCGAATAGTCCGCGGCACTTTTTTCCGCGTCAACTTTCGCCTTCGCGGCCTCATCCTGTGCCGCCTTGACAATCTCCAACGCCCGCTTTTTCGCGTCAGAAATGATGCCATCCGCCGTCGCCTGCGCCTTTTCAACGCCGTCGCGGTTGATCTTCTCAAGCAAACTTTGCAAGTCTTCTGCCATAACCTTCTCCTATTAAGGGAATACAAGATATGATTATAGCATATTTTCGCTCATTGCGCAAGGGGGTATTTTCCATCTTTTTTATTTCATGTTTTTTGTCGCCATGGGGCGGATGGAGAATCCTTGGGTGCGTTTACTTTCCCCCTTGACCCGTATTCTGAAATAGTGTATAATATGCGCCATCAAAAGCTCCAGTAGATTATGATCGAAAACGACGATATCAGGTTCTCAAAAAAAGTTTGTCAGAAATGGTACTCTTATCTTCCTAGCTTAGTGTAAACCTCATTAGAAAGGAACAAAAAAATGAACAAGACTAAATTCGTATTTGCCGCGCTCGTCGCGTGCTCCGTTGCCTTCCTCGCGGAGGCCGATACTCGCACCACCTATCGTGATGCCCAAGGTCGCATCCAAGGTTCGGCAACGGTGGATCGCTATGGTAAAACCACTTACCGCGATTCGATGGGGCGCATCCAGGGGTCACAGACGACCGATCGCTATGGCAAGACGACCTATCGCGACGCTCAAGGCCGCATTCAAGGTTCCCAGACGACCGATCGTTATGGCAAAACCACCTATCGCGATTCCATGGGACGCATTCAAGGTTCCCAGACGACCGACCGTTACGGCAAGACGACCTATCGCGACGCGCAGGGCCGTATTCAAGGCTCCTCCACCACGGACCGTTATGGCAAGACGACCTATCGCGATGCGCAAGGTCGCATCCAAGGTAGCAAGAAATAATTTTGCCGAGGAAAATGGACTCGCCCCGTTTGTGCTTCAGATGAAGCCAGCGGCGGCGAGTTTGTCTTCTGTTAGTCCCTGAGGCGCGGCAGATTTGGCGATGTATTTTCCGAGAATATCGCCTTCAAGATTGACGCGGTCGCCCACTTTCTTTTGGCCGAGCGTTGTTTCTTTTGCGGTCGTCGGGATCAAGTCAACCGCCAACCAATCATCACCGAGTGCCGAAATTGTGAGCGAGACACCATCAATTGCAATCGAACCCTTTAGGACAGATTGCGCGGCAAGGACGCGTCCGCATTTGATACGGAGTTGGAAGTCGCGACCTTTGGGAATCTTATCAGAAATTGTGCCGCGGGTATCAACGTGGCCTTGAACAATGTGCCCACCCAATGGCTCGCCTGAACGAAGGGCACGTTCCAAATTTACTTTCGCGCCAGGAAGAAGTTCGCCGAGAAGGGTGCGTTCTTCTGTCTCGCGCAGAACATTCGCAGTGAAGCGCGTCGCATCACAACATGCAACGGTCAAACACGTTCCATTGACCGCAACCGATTCGCCAACTTCAAGAGGTCGCACCCACGGGTCAAAGCCAATCTCAAGGACAAGCCCTGCACCACGACTGACACGCTTTACAGTGCCGATTTTTTGGATGAGACCCGTGAACATGAATTAGAATTCCTTGAAGGTGTCGGCGAGAATGATGTCGTCAACGGAGCGTGCGGATTCTTGTTCGAGTTCGTACAATTCTTTGAAGCGTTGGGCTTCATCAAGCGGGCGATTGCCAATGACAAGTGGGCACATCACATTAATCCAGCGATCAACGAGGCCTTCCGCAGAAAGAGACCGCGCAAGCGTAAGCCCACCTTCGCAAAGGATATTATGCAAATTGCGATCAGCCAAGGATTTCAAGGCGTCGCGCAAGGTCATGCCATTGGAAAGATCCAGAATGATGGTGCGGTCCTTCGCGCAATCTGTGAAGATTTGGGCGTCCTTTGGAAGTTTGCCCGTGCGCGTGATGACAGCACGATAGAGGTCTGGATTTTCATCGGGATGATTGATGTCCGTATGAAGAAGAAGGGACGGATTATCGCGGCGGATTGTTTCCGCTCCAACGAGAACGCAATCGACTTGGCCGCGCATTTTTCGCGTGGCTTGAAGTGCGGCATCATCTGAGAGCCAGCGGGCATTCCCTTTAGTATCGCAAATCTTTCCGTCAAGCGACATCGCGAGCTTGACCGTGACAAATGGAAGGCCCGTTTTCATCACTTTAGCGAAGGGGCGAACTAAGTTGTAGCCGCGCTCATACAATGCACGATAGCCGCTATAATTACGCCCACCCCAATAACGCGTGGAAATACCATAGAACTTGAAATTGCGTACGGCGAGATTATGATTCTTGGGATTGGGATCTGCCACCAGCCATTCAACACGCTTGATACCAGCCAGCATCAACGCTTCCGTGCACGCGCCAACACGCCCTGGCTTGGAGCAAGGCTCAAGCGTAACATACGCCGTGCCACCACGCGGCGAATTGAAGCACGACTTAATCGCGGCAACTTCCGCATGATCCTCGCCACACCGCGCATGATAACCGCGCCCAATGATGCGCCCCCCATTAACGATGATGGCACCAACGGGCGGGTTGGGCCGCGTGTGGCCAAGACCTTTTTCTGCTTCATCCAAAGCCGCGCGCATGTAGCGAATTTCTTCGTCGCGCAACAAGTCGTGATATTCTTTGAGGACGCCTCTCATTCGTACTAAATCCTTATTTTGCCGCGGTCTGCGACTTTGCAAACTTATCCAACACGCCATTGATAATCTTGCGCGTATTGGGTGACGAGAACCAGTTGGCAACGTCAATCGCTTCATTAATCACGACAGGCCCCGGCACATCCGAATACTTCATTTCCCAAATTCCCATCCGCAAAACTGCGCGCTCAACCGTTCCCAAACGATACAAATCCCAATGGTCCAAAAGCGTCTTCAAAATCTCATCAATCTCGCTCTTGTGTTCCTCAACCCCGACGACACGCTCTTCCGCAAACGCCCTCAACTTACTCGAAACACCTTCCGACCCACATTCCTTTTCGTCCACCGAATCCATCATTTCCCAAAAGTTCATAATAAAGGACGTGATATTCTCGGGTGGATTCAAATCAATTGCTGTGAGCATTTGCACTGCCCACTCACGGGCTTGTCTACGTGTCGCCTTCATGTCAAAGATCCTTATTACCGCAACCGCGGCACTTTTATTTATATCGTTATTTCTTAATTTTGATTCCGTCAAAAAGCCCCGAGAGCGAGCCTACCGCGGCATTTTTCTTTGCGTTCTCTTGCATCCATTCTTGGACTTCCGCGGCAGATTTTTCCGCCTCTTCCTCTTCTGGCGTCTTCTTGAATGTACGCGCCATGCATTCCTTGCGCGAAAGCGAAACGTGCCCCGCCTCGCGGTCAATGCGCATCACCTTTACGGTCACACCATCGCCCGACTTCAAAACTTCATTCGGGTCCGTAATGCGTTCCCACGCAATTTCGCTCACTGGTATCAGACCCTCAACGCCGCCAATATCAACGAACGCGCCAAAGTTCATCACCCGCGTCACCGTGCCATTCAACGTCTCGCCTTCCGTCAATTCTGCCAGCGTCTCTTCTCGCAGCTGCGCCTCTTTCTTCTCAATCAACGCCCGCCGCGAAACAACAACGCTCAAACCGCGGTCATCAACCGAATATTCCGTCACGAGAAATTCGAGTTTGCGCCCAATGTATTCGCTTGGCTCCTTCTTGAACTTGTCAATTTGGCTGAACGGGCAGAACGTACGCTGCCCCGAAATCGTGACCTCGTACCCGCCTTTCACTTCCTTATCGACAATCCCCGCAATCGGTTCATTCGCTTCCCACGCCGCCTTAATGGTGGCATTATCCGCGCTTTCCAAACTCATCGTCACATCCTTTTTCGGACGCACAATCAGCTTGTCATCATTGAACGCCTTGCCAAACTTATAATTGCGCCGAATGCCCTTCATCTGAGCATCGACAAGCGCACCAAAATCGAATTTCTCGTTATTCATTTTTTCCTTCTACGGAATTTTTGCCGCGGAACGTTATTCGCCAAACACGCAATCCAGCGCGTCCGACATCATATCCACCGCATCTTCCAAATCATCGCCCAGCACAAGCGGCGGCAAGAACCGCACCACATTCGAACCCGCCGTCAGCGCCAAAAGCCCCTGTTCCTGCATCGCTTCAACTATCGCCTTCGGGTCACCATCCACAACGAGCCCCAGCATCAAACCTTTGCCGCGCACTTCCAAGAGCTTGTCATACTTATCAACAAACCCTTGCAACGCTTCCTTCAAAAGATTGCCCACTTCCGTCGCGTGCTTCAAAAGGCCTTCTTTTTCAATGACGTCAATCACCGCAAGTGCCGCGGCCGCCGCGACCGGATTGCCACCAAACGTCGATGCATGCGCCGAAAGCGTGAACACATCCGCAAGCTTCTTATTCGAAACCAACGCGCCCATCGGAATGCCATCCGCAAGCGCCTTCGCACACGTGAACAAATCTGGCTTCACGTTGTAGCCCTGCCACGCAAACCACGTCCCCGTGCGCCCCATCCCCGACTGCACTTCATCGCAAATCATCAGCAGGTTCTTCTCATCGCACAACGCGCGAATGCCCTCCATAAACTCAGGCGTCGCTGGCGTCACGCCACCTTCGCCCTGCACCGCCTCCAGCATAATCGCAACCGTCTTTTCATTGACCGCCGCTTTCACGCTTTCCAAATCATTGTAGTTCGCATACTTGAAACCAACGGGAAGGGGATCATAACCTTCCTGACACCACGCCTGCGCCGTCGCCGCCAACGTCGCGAGCGTCCTCCCATGGAAAGACTGACGCATCGTCACAATCTCATAACGCCCACCATTCGCCGCGCCCCACTTGCGCGACAACTTGATTGCCGCCTCGTTCGCTTCTGCGCCCGAATTGCAGAAAAATACTTTGCCGCCCAAGCCCGAAATTTCCACCAGCTTCTTCGCCAACTTCGTCGCCGGTTCATTCGCAAACAAATTCGACGAATGCGTCAATTTAGCCGCCTGCTCTTGAATTGCCTTGACAACTTCTTCGCGCGCATACCCCACATTGTGCACGCCAATCCCAGACGTGAAATCGTAGAAGCTACGCCCATCCACATCGCGCACCGTCACGCCCTTGCCGCTCGCCACAACCACGCTCGGCGCATACGTCGGCATCACATTCTCCCGATACAGGTCGAGAATTTCTTTTGTATTATTTGTACTCATTCAGTTATCTCCGTTCCCACGCCTTCACGCGTGAATATTTCCAATAAAAGTGAATGTGCCATCCGCCCGTCCACAAGTTGCACCTTGCGAACACCCGAACGAATTGCATCTTCACAGCTTTCAATCTTCGGCAACATGCCGCCCGAAATCGTCCCGTCCGCCTTCAACGCCGCCACCTCGCTCAAATGCAACGTCGAAAACAACGTCTCTGGATCTTCCGGATTCTTCAACAAACCCGGCACATCCGAGACGAGCACAAACTTCAAAACCTTCAACGCCTTCGCCAGCGCCGCGGCCGCCAAGTCCGCATTTACATTATAAAGGTGGTGATCTTCCTCACCCGTCGCAAGCGGCGTCACAACAGGAATAATCCCCGCGTCCAGCATCTCCACCACTGCCCGCGCGTCCACCTTCGTTACCGACCCCACATACCCACGCTCCGGCGTCTCAATCTTTTTCGCGGCAAAAATCCAATTCCCATGCAACGGCCGCGCATTCGACCCACGCAACTGCAAACGCTTCACCAAATCCGGATTGACTTCATTGTTCAACGTCCGCCGCACAATCTCCATCGTCACTTCGTCCGTCACCCGCAACCCTTCAACAAATGCCGGCTCATGACCCGACAAGCGAATCGCCTTACTAATCGCCTTGCCCCCACCATGCACAATCACAACCTTCATCCCAACCGCACGCATGAAAGCAATATCATCCATCAGGCTGTCAAGATTCTCCTCGACCTCCATAACGGACCCACCCAGCTTCACGAGGACGACCGCCCCCTTGAAACCTTGTATATACGGCAACGCCTCGGTCAAAACCGCGGCTTTCGCCATCGCTGTATCTACCTTTTCCATAGGAAGTGTATATTATACCATATTTTCGATCAGATTGGTAGGGGGTATTTTAGTTTTTTCCCATACCCAAAATTTGTCGCTCATCT
>CAVGIZ010000053.1:0-12582 GCA_963629255.1 Anaerovoracaceae bacterium | reverse complement strand
TGAGTCTACAGTCCCTGTATAATCCAAATGAGAATGACACAAATCTAGAGGACACGCAATCTGTTGCATGGTAGCCTCATCTATGATACAAGATTATGGGCTAGAAGTTTCAAAGTTCATTATGTGTAATTCGGCTGTACCCTCTGAAGCATATTGCGAACCTGACGATATTTCAATTCGTGTCTGGCAATTGGTTCATGTGGATTGGGTTGATTACACAAACGTATGCTGGGCTGCCTCTTGGTATCGCCTATTCCCCCAAAATGACACTCGCAGTAAATTAACATGGCAAGGACGATTCCTCGATGTCGTGCCAGTAGCGATAAACTTCTACTCTTCTGGAGATGAAGTTCTTGAAATTTATACCGCTTCACAAAATCCATCTTGGAATGACGGCCTCAATCTTTTTGACAATAAGGGGCGTTATTCTTGGCATAAACAGGAGCTATGGAAGGGAAGAAAAGGATTCCCGGCTCTTGTTGGAACGACCGATTGGTCAGGGTGGGGACTTAATTCTTCGTGGACAAAGGAAGACGCCAATCGAATGGCTCGTACTGATATGTCTGTCTTTATGACAAACACCGTGTTTAATTCACGCCCCAATTCAATCATGAATTCGAATGCCTCACGGCTTGAAATTGATGCACATCTTACGCAGGGCATCCCAGCACTTTCACCCTCGACAGGTAGTATCAATTTGTTTGATTTCAATATACAATCTTATGACCTGGACTCATTCAAATCTAATATTTGGCCCCGAGGTGAAACACATAATTTTGCAGATAGATTCTTACATTCAGATATTTCAAAAATCGCATATTTCTTCTTATATAAAATTTTCAACAATATCATAGACAAAGGAAATCTTCGATAATGAAAAGTAAATTAGTTTCTGTATTAGTATTTTGCATGTGCAGTTTAACGGCATTTCCCTATGCACCAAGAATCAATGGTGCAAAAGCTGATTTGTTACTGATTTTAGTTGACAATGAGGGTTGTGCCGTGTCGAATGCTCAGGTCTCTGTTATGTTTTATATTACTCCAGAAAAGGTTGAGGTAAAAGATGGATGGACCGATGAGCGTGGGCGTTTTGGAATTTGCGGAAATACTATTGGAGAGATCCGCGCATGGATCCGCAAAGATGGATACTATGACACTAAGCTTCACCCAAATTTTCAAACGCTCACAGATGAAGATGCCGCGAAGATGCGCGCTTGGTCAAAGAAGACTGTCCAAAATGTTGTGACGATCAAGAAGAAACAAAAACCGATTAAACTTCATTATGCTTTTAATTGTTTTCAACCATTTCCTGCTACAAACATCGTCGTAAAACTTGATCTCGAACAAATGAAGTGGTGCCCTCCTTATGGCGATGGGAAGAACGATGATGTACATCTCCTACTTGATGCAAAACGGAATCCAAAAGTTTGGGGAGATTTCTATACGCATCTGACGCTTTTCTTTCCAAATTGTGTTGATGGTTTTTATCGCTGCAAGTTAGATTCAACAAGCGATTTTAAGTATGCCTACAACGCGCAACCAAATGCTCAATATGATAAAACCCTAAAATTGCGTTTTGCCCGTACTCCAAATGCTGTGACGAATCGTGTTGCGCTAGCAAAGGACGAATACCTAATTTATCGTATACGAACTCAAACAAACGAATTTGGACAAGTCACATCTGCTCATTATGGGAGAATCAATGAACGTATGTCACAGCTCATAGGTTTGAGTCTACAGTCCCTGTATAATCCAAATGAGAATGACACAAATCTAGAGGACACACAATCTGTTGCATGGTAGTAAAGTTTGTTAGATCAATCACAATAATCATTTTATCGCTTTGTGCGCAACTACTGCTAGCTCAAAGCGAATTTGAAAACGCTTGTCAAAAAGGAGCTCGAGCGCGCATTGAGTTTCACATTATTGATGATGAAGGAAGCCCTGTTTCAAATGCAACGGTGAATACCTTTTTTGACATGATAGATAGATCAAAAGGGAAACGTATTATTGGAAACACAAATACGAATGGGGTCTTTGTCGCAGAGGCCACAACTGGCGGCGAAATTGAAATCGAAGTTTCAAAGAAGCAATACTATCCATCAAAAGCGGCAGTTTGTCTCATTAATATGGGAAACGAACATAAAGTCATTAAAGGTAAATGGTAACCATGGGGGATGGTGAAAACAATTAGGCTATTACCTGTGAAGAAACCAACTGCAACCATAACCTCAACACCAACTTGGAAATATACAAATGCCACAAATAAATGGGTCGGGTTCGATCTTGTAAAGCATGACTTTGTTTCCCCGTATGGCCAAGGAAAAATTTCTGATATTGAAGTGTTTTATGATTGGAATGGTGTATGGGATGAAAAGTACGATGGGCTATCAATTCAGATTAGATTCCCAGCAAAATTCTCAGGTGGATACTATATGGAGAAAATACCAGAGAGTGAGTATATAGGCGTTTATACTGCGAATTCGAATGCAACTTACCAAACAGAATTCTCATTTTCTGAACGAGCCATTCGGAATAAACGAGGGCGCATTGAAAGCTGGAAACGCAATTTATTTGATGATTCAAAAGTTGTGATTGTAAGAAGCAGATGCGTCCTAAATGATGATGGAACGCTCAAGGCCGCCCACTATTTCCAGCTGTCACACATACGATTCGCATATGGTATAATATGTGTCGAAGCGGCAACCACATCCTCCTTGCGCGGAGGTGGAGAATATGCGTAGGCTAGGCGGAACCAACTTGTCACCGCCAAATCCACCCGCTTCGCTTCGTAGTCTTCATTCTCAGTTGCAGGGCTGCGTGGGCTTTGTTTTTTTTTGACAACTTTCCCGTCAGGAGTAATCCACGTATCATACCATGCCGCGCCAAGCAATTCGCCATTCTCATCTTGGAGGTGAGTCTTTCGCCCTTTAATCAAAATCGTTCCATCCAGTTGCTCCTCCGCTGTATTTCCATCGCCCAAAATCTTGAACGTGTTTTTCTCCAAATCGAAACGACAAACAACATTATACATATCCGTGTGCGGATCACAAACGAGCCAAATCATACGTCTGTCCATTGATACACTCGCCTGCACAACGCTAAAATCCATCCCCACATACAATTCCATATCCCTACTCCATTTATTCACCCCATCAACCTCCTTCCAGCTCGAACCAGTCGTCAATACAAGTCGCCACACATCCGTTCCATCCTCCTTGCGCAACCGCACAAAAAGCGAATTGCGCATGTACCCCAATTTAGACTTTCGCACCTCTTCATTATGCGCAACGTCCGCGGCAGTTTCCCCCGCAAAAAGCGCAATCCCTCCAACCTCATAAAGGCATTTACCATTCTTCGGTTCTTCTTCATACGGCGTCCCCATCTGGGCAACACGCGCTTCAGAAAATGGCGCGGCAGATTTTTCACAACCTTGCTTCCTTAGCCATTTCTCACGAAACTTTGGAACCTCATCCATTGGCATCGCACCAATGTAGCGCACCACCTTCGACTTTATTGGCTTGGCACAATCAATCGACCAAATATCCCGATCGTACACATCAAAAAGATAACGCACTTCATTAAGCCCCATCGTTCCTTCTTGATAAATCCGCGAATCACACATATACAAATCAGGCGCAAGCTTATAAAATTGAAGAAACCCGACACGACACTCATCCTCATGTCCAGTCGTGGGGTCCCCCGTACACGTATTGCATTCACCCCGCCATTCATCTGGATGCTTGGTATAAATATTATACATACGTTCGTGCGCATCCCATTCCGCGGTGCACCTTGGGAAAATCATTTCGAGGTATTTAGTCACATTGAATTCAGTGACATGATTCTGTTCCTTTTCACCATCCTTGACGCTTGGGTATGGATTAAAGAACTCGAAAAATGCCGCGGGCGGCAACCCCTCTTTGTCAATCTGAACAAGAGGAAACTTTTTCATCTTCGCTTCTTCTTGGCCATACACAGAAAACTCCGGCTTCCTCCATTCCCAGTACTGAATTCCAATCGGCTTACCTCCTATCTTGTCCTCCGTGAAAACTCCAACCGAAAGCCATTCATCACCTTCAAAACGCCAAATGTACACGGCTGTGAAATAGTCAGTTATGCACTCTCCAGGCACACCAAATCGTTTCGTCAAAATTTGTATCAACCTAGCACTTTCTGCCGCGGTCAATTCCCGTTTGGGCTTCCACTCATCTGCCTCCTTCTTTTTCGCGGCAGAATTTATAACCATCTTCGCCTTTTCGGCATCACTATTCTCAAGCGACTTATAGCTGAGCAAATCAAAATCTTTGTTCACCATCCAAGGAAGGAAGTACACAAAATCCTTCGTGCCATCACCATTCAAATCGAGCTTATACCCCTTGCAACAAGACAAGGCTTTAGATGCGTATATCGAATCGATTGTGTTCACAAAATTGCTCACACTCGCCGCCGACAAAGCCTCGACCTTTGCGGGCGCCCACTTAAACACCGGCGCCCATTCATCCATCCATGCGTGTGCCTCAAAACTAAAAAGTGCCGCGGCCGCAATCGTGATAACTTGAACGACCACCCTCGGCTTCTCCTTCGCATATTTACAACTCGTGCTCATGACGTGTTTATACCATATTTCAGACCGAATGTGTTAGTGAAAAATTAGCAATTGAATTAAATCTTTACCGCGGAGAAGGGGAGAGGGTTGATAGAAAATTTTGTGCTTCCAAACCAATGATTGTCGATTGGTTCCATGTACTCAATGTAGTCTATACCGAGAAGGAGATCGGTTAGAATATCGGAGTCTTTGGGAAGTTCGATAATGAGTTTTTTGAGGAGGTCGCGTACGAGGGGCTCTTCTTGGCGCTTGGGGAAGCAGTCCATCAAAACCCACTGACGACAAACGAGCATCCATCCGAGCTCATCATCCGAGATAACCTTTTCGTGATGCAAATCGGCGAGGACCGTGCAATAGTCAATATAGAAGTCGTCGCCGAAAGTTTTGCCGACACCAAGAATGGCGTAACGTTCCAAGCGATTTGTTCCAATTTGAGGAAGTGCCGCGAGAACGGAGCGCCAATTATTGGAAATGGCACGTGCATATTTGTCATGTTCAGCACATCGAAAGTAATCAACAAAGTCAAAGGCATCTGCGAGTTCCTCTAGGTCGCGACTTGGAAGACTTGAGGAGAGTTCTTGCCAGGCGGCTTTTTCGAGGGCGAGGCCTTGGGCTGGGTCGATGGGGGGATTGGGAGGAGAAAGTGCCGCGGGGGTGTCATCAAGGAATCTCTCGACGAGGGGTTTGCGTTCGCCGCTCAAGATGCGTGAATAATAATTTGTGCGGCAGAAAAAATGGAGCAATTTTGAGATGATGTTGGAGACGCCGGGGCGGTCATACCAAAGGGCTATGAGATGGAGCCTGCGATAATCACGTTGGAGAAATTGGTAGTCAAGCAATTCGGAGCCAGTGAGTTGTCCATTGGCGGAAAGGTCGATATTGCGGTCGAGGAAGGTGAGGTAGCATTCATCGCTGAGGGACGATTCGGCATAAAGGAGGATGGCGCGGTCGAGCGTATTTGTTGAGATGTGGTTGAAGTTTTGGCAGACGAAGTCCATGTGGTTTGAGGTCCAGAGTCCAAGATCGAGGAAGAGTGCTTTTTTGTCTTCTGGAACTTTTAGATTGCGATAGCAACTATGTGGAGGCAACTCCTTGATAGACAAAACGGCACGGCACGCGGCAATTTTTTCGCGAACTTGCTGAAGCGGATTCGTGCGCGGCAAAATAACAAATGAATAAAGACAACCCAAAAGGATGAGAAGGGCGAGTGCTTCAATGAGGAGAATCAGTCTCATAGAAGTTGGACGTCCTTTGAAAATATGTTTCAGTCTAATGTTCATTTATGCCACCTTGCCTTTGCGGAGTATATTATATCATATTTCTGCCGCGGTGTCTATCCCCCTTTGTTCATTGCCCACCTACACCTTATTTTACTAGGGCGCGGCAGTTTTTAGGGGGAGAAGATGGTCGGGTGAGGGGGTTTCTTTGGGTGGGCGAAGGGGTTTTTATGGGTGTGAAAGGGGGGCTCTTGGAAAAAACCACGCGTGGTTTTCAAAAAAGTCACGCGTGGTTTTAAGAATTTCCACGCGTGGTTTTTTAAAAAGTCACGCGTGGTTTTTTCCAAGACACGCCTGGAACGTACCAAAGAAAGGCTGGGATCGAACCATGAAATCGGCCTGATGTGACCATTTTGACACTAGGAAAAATATAAGGAGATACTGGCATGGGTAAAAAACTAGAAGAGAGTGGACATGGAAAAGTTCTTGAATACGTCGTGGAAGAGAAGGTTCATCCACAAAGTGGCAAGGTTACAAAAGTGCCGCGGAGGGGTTGAAGTTTTGTCTGAAATATGGTATAATGTGTGCTTGTTTTCTAACCGTCATTGGAAGTAGACAAAATGAGTAAAGTTGCGAAGGTTAAACGGCCCGAATTGGAAACGTACGGGATGGACGTCTTCTGTGAGAAGGCGATCCGTCAGTATTTGTCGAAAAATGTCGCGGAGAAGTTGCTGGCGACGATGCGCGAGGGGAAGCCCTTGGACGCGTCGATTGCGGATGAGGTGGCGAATGGGATGAAGGATTGGGCGCTTGATCATGGGGCGACGCATTTTACGCATTGGTTCCAGCCATTGACGGGTGGGACGGCGGAGAAGCATGATGCGTTTTTGGAGCCGGTTGGGCCTGCGCAGGCGGTGGAACGTTTTTCTGGGAAGAACTTGATTGGTGGCGAGACGGATGCGTCGAGTTTTCCATCGGGAGGGTTGAGGTCGACGTTTGAGGCGCGGGGGTATACGGCGTGGGATCCGACGAGCGCGGCATTTATTAAGCGTCATGAGAATGGGGCGACGCTTTGTATACCGACGGCGTTTTGTTCGTACACGGGTGCGGCGCTGGATGCGAAGACGCCGCTGTTGAGGTCGATACAGGCGTTGACGCATGCGGTGGAGAGGTTGATGAAGAAGTTTCGTCAGGCGCCTGGGCATGTGGAGATTACGCTTGGGGCGGAGCAAGAGTATTTCTTGATTGATCGTGCGTTTTATTTGAAGCGGCCGGACTTGTTGCAGACGGGGCGGACGGTGTTTGGCGCGGCGCCGGCGAAGCATCAGCAGTTGGACGACCATTATTTTGGGTCGATTCGGCCGCGGATTTTGAAGTTCATGACGGAGGTTGAGGAGCGGCTGTGGAAGTTGGGGATACCGGCGAAGACGCGGCATAATGAGGTTGCGCCGGCGCAGTTTGAGCTCGCGCCGATGTTTGAGGATTTGAATTTGGCGGTGGACCACAACATGCTGATTATGGAGGTTTTGCGGCAGACGGCGGAGAAGATGGGTTTTGTGTGTCTCTTGCATGAGAAGCCGTTTGATGGTGTGAATGGGTCGGGCAAGCATTGCAATTGGTCGGTGGCGTATGGTGGGAAGAATGTATTGTCGCCTGGGGACAATCCGCGGGACAATGCGATATTTTTGACGATGCTGAGTGCGATTATTCGTGCGGTGGATTTGCATGCGGACTTGCTGCGGATGACGACGGCGGGGGCGGGGAATGACCATCGGTTGGGGGCGAATGAAGCACCGCCGGCGATTTTGTCGATTTTCCTTGGGGATGAATTGAACGAGGTGATGAAGGAGATTGAGACGGGGAAGAGTGGCGCGAAGAAGGGGCGTGCGACGATGCAGATTGGGGTGGACACGTTGCCGCCTTTGCCGCGGGATACGACGGATCGGAACCGGACGTCGCCGTTTGCGTTCACGGGGAACAAGTTTGAGTTTCGTGCGCCGGGGTCGTCGCAAAATTGTGCCGCGTCGATGATGGTGCTGAATGTGATTGTGGCGGAGTCGATTGATTATATTTGCGATGAGCTGGAGGCGTTGAAGGGGAATGTGAACGCGAATTTGCAGGGCGTGTTGCAGAAGATTATTCGTGCGCACAAGCGGATTTTGTTTTCGGGCGATGGGTATTCGGAGGCGTGGCCGAAGGAGGCGAAGAAGCGGGGGTTGCCGAATTTGGCGGACACGATTGAGGCGATTGAGCCGTTGAAGAGTGCCGCGAATCAGGCGTTGATGGAGAAGTATGGGGTGCTGTCGGCGGTGGAGATGGGGAGTCGGTACGAGATTGCGTTGGAGGCGTATAACAGGCGGATTCGGATTGAGGGGAAGGTGGCGCTGGAGATTGCGCGGAGCATGATTCGGCCGGTGGTGGCGGATGAGTTTAGTCGGCTGGCGACGGCGATTGGGCGTGCGCAGAAGGATGGGCTGAAGGTTGGGATTATGGGCTTGAAGGCGTTGTCGCTGAAGTTGGGGGCGGGGCTGGATGATTTGCATGTGAAGTGCGAGCGGATGGAGAAGGTGCTGGAGAAGGAAAGTGCCGCGCATACGGAGGTGTTGGCGGCGATGGCTGATTTGCGGCGGACGGTGGACAAGCTTGAGGGGCGCGTCGATGATGGGAAGTGGCCGCTGCCGAAGTATCGCGAGATGTTGTTCGTCTATTAAGGAGGAAAGCAAGAAGTGGAAAGCTCAGGTGATTTTCTCGTATTCGATCATGTGACGAAGCGGTTTGGGGCGCTCACGGCGGTGAATGACGTGAGTTTGAGCGTGAAGAAGGGGGAGTTCTTTTCGCTGCTGGGGCCGTCGGGTTGTGGCAAGACGACGCTACTCAGGATGCTGGGCGGGTTTGAGCGGCCGGACTCGGGGCGCATTTATTTGGAGGGCAAGGATATTACAAATTTGCCGCCGAATCAACGCCGCATTCATACGGTGTTTCAGAACTATGCGCTGTTTCCGACGATGACGATTTGGGATAACATTGCCTTTTCGTTGAAGCTGGCGAAGACGCCGAAGGAAGAGATTGAAGAGCGCGTGGATGCGATGCTGGAGATGATTCAGCTGACGGACCAGGCGTGGAAATATCCGTCGCAATTGTCGGGCGGGCAGAAGCAGCGTGTGGCGATTGCGCGGGCATTGGTGGACCGGCCGCAGGTGTTGTTGTTGGATGAGCCGCTCGCGGCACTTGACTTGAAGTTGCGCCAGCACATGCTCTTGGAACTCGATACGATTCATGATCAGGTGGGCATTACCTTTTTGTACGTGACGCACGACCAGGGCGAGGCAATGAGTTTGTCGGACCGCATTGCCGTCATCAATTGTGGCAAGGTGGAACAGCTGGATGGGCCGGCGAAGATTTACGAAGCGCCGACGACGCGGTTTGTGGCGAGCTTCATTGGGGATACGAACTTTTTCTCGGGTGAGATTGTGCAAGTGGATGGAGACTACTGCTACATTTCGGTGAAGGGGTTCCCGCAGATTAAGGCGTTCAATGACCGCGCGCTGAAGGTGGGGCAGAAGGTGGATTTGTCGGTGCGGCCAGAGAAGATTCGTGTGACGCTGAATCCGCCGCTACCTGAAAAAGGTGCCGCGATTAATGTGTTTCCTTCGACGGTGCAGGATATTGTGTATCAAGGCGTGTATACGAAGTATTGGTTGCAATCGTCGGACTTGCGCATTTCGGCGCTGAAGCCGCACTCGCGCTTTTTGCTGGACCAGGAGCCGATTACGTGGAATGACAAGGTGTTTGTTTGGTGGCATCCGGACGACGGCTACATGGTGGAGGTGCAATGAAGAATCCGCTTCGTTCGAAACGTGCTGAGTGGCTGGTGACGATGCCGTCCTTTTTGTGGTTGGCGTTGTTCTTTGCGATTCCGGCGTTGATTGTGTTGGCATTCACGTTTCATGGGCACGATGTGAATGGCGGTGTTGGCGATTGGAGCATGTCGACGTGGCGCGAGCTTGTTAACCCCGACTATCCTGCCATTGTGTGGAACACGCTGCGCATTTCGTTTGTCGTGACGGTGTGGTGCATCATTTTGGCGTTGCCGTGCGCGTATGCGATTGCGCGGATGAATTCGAGGTGGCGGGCGTTGATTGCGGGCGCGATTATGTTGCCGTTTTGGACGAGTTTTGTGGTGCGCGTGTTTGCGTGGAAGACGATGTTGCATCCGGATGGTTGGGTGCAGGCGTGCTACATTGTGTGGCTGCGGGTGCGGGAATGGATGTTTGATTGGTTGCCGGAATTTTTGCAACGTTTCTTTATTTGGATTGGCGCGGCATCGGCTGAGTCGGTGGACCCTGCGTCGTCCACGATTTTGGATTCGGAAGCGGCGGTGGTGCTCGTCTCTGTTTATTCGCTTTTGCCTTTTGCGATTATGCCGATTTACACCGCGGCAGAAAAGTTTGACTTCTCGCTTCTTGAGGCGGCGCGTGATTTGGGGGCGCGTAGTTTTTATGCGTTTCGCAAGATCTTCATTCCGGGCATTCGCCAAGGCGTTGTTTCGGCCGTGTTGATGGTGTTTATTCCGGCGATTGGGTCGTACGTGATTCCGCAAATGTTGGGCGGCACAGATTGCGTGTTGATTGGTAATAAGATCTTCATGCGCGCGATTCAGAATCGGAACATTCCACACGCCTCGGCGCTGGCGACGCTGATGGCTGTTTCGGTGCTGGTGCCGATTGCGCTTGCGATGTGGTGGAAGCGGCGTCAAGATGCGCGCGACCGCAAACGGCTTGAAAATCAAACCGCCAAACTCATTCTCGGCGGTAGCGGAGGAAGCCTGAGATGAAGCGTTCATTCTTCTCCGTGATGGTGCTGGGCTTTGTCCTGGCGTTCCTTTACGTGCCCATCATTCTCGTGGTCGTTTATGGCTTCATTCCGAACGGCATTTCGATGAGCTTCTTCGATGCTCGCGGCACTTTTATTGGCTTCACGACGAAGTGGTACGAGCAAATCTTTTCGGGCTCCTACGCGGTCAAAGCGCTGATGCAAAGTTTTTGGCTTTCGCTTACCATCGCGGGCCTTGCGACCGTTATTTCGTGCGTTCTTGGCACAACTGCCGCGCTCGCCTTGCACCGTTGGCGCGACCGCCTGCAATCAATTCACCACGCCCTCGTCTACACGCCGCTCATCATGCCGGACATCCTCATCGGTATCTCGCTCTTGATGCTTTTTGTCGCGTGCCACGTTGATTGCGGCTTCTGGACAATCCTCATCGCGCACGTCACATTCTGTGTGTCTTACGTGGTGATGACGGTCCTCGCACGCTTGCAAGACTTTGACGACCGCCTGGTCGAGGCCGCCTACGATTTGGGCGCAGGCCCCTGGACGACCTTCTTCAAAGTGGAGCTCCCCATCCTCATGCCCGGCATCGTCGCGGGCGGACTGCTCGCCTTCACGCTTTCGATTGATGATGTGGTGATTACATCCTTTGTGAATGGCGCGGGCACAAACACCTTCCCGACCTACGTGAGCTCGATGACGAAGCACTCCAAAAACCTGCCCGCCGTCTTTGCGCTCTCCACCCTCATGCTCCTCTTTACTTGCACCCTTGTCGGCTTCTCAAAATTCCTCACAAGCCGCCAAGCCCCGCAACGTAAAAAAGCCTAAGGAGGCCCTATGATCACTGTCACCAAATCCTTTACATTCGATGCTGCGCACATCCTGACCAACCATTCGGGCCTGTGCAAAAACTTGCATGGCCACACCTACCGCGTCGAAGTCTCCGTCACGGAAGATCCCGCCTGCCCTCGCGATATGGTCATCGATTTCAAGGATCTCAAAGCAATCTCCGAAGAAATCATTTGCTCGCAATTCGATCACGCCTTCATCTATAATACGACGTCCCCTGGCGAATGTGAAATTGCCGCGCTCATCCAAAAACACGCGATGCGCACCGTGGCCCTTCCTTTCCGTTCAACCGCGGAGAACCTGGCGCATTATTTCTTTGACGAACTGCGCGCGCGTATTCCGGAACTCTCCGCCGTCACCGTCTGGGAAACGGCCACGAACTCGGCGACCTATCGTGCGCCGCGCCCGCTCAACTTTGCCCAGCCTTTCCTCGCGGGCCGCATCGCCACCTGCGCCATCCACGCGGCACTTTCTCCGCGCTTTGCTATGGCCTTCGATTTCCTCCAACGTCCTGATTTGGCGGACCTTCCCACGGGTCGCTACGACATCGACGGCTCCAACGTCTACGCCTCCATTTCCAACGTTGAGCTCATGCCCTTTGGCGCCACGCAACATGCCGAAGTCCATCGTGACTACATCGACATTCAAGCGCCCCTTGACGGAAGCGAAACCTATGGCATCCTCGACCTCGCGGGCGCCAACCTCGGCCCTTACAACGAAGAAAAGGACATTGCCTTTGGTGACCGCGCGACGCATCCGCTCACCTTGAACCCGGGCGACTACGTGATTTTTATGCCAAAGAACGGGGCCCACGCGCCGTGTAAAACCCTCGCCGCGGAAAAACTGCCGCGGAAGAAGCTCGTCATCAAAATTCGTGCGTAAGGGCCGTTGAGGAGAGAATTTGGTGAAAAGTGCCGCGGAAAACCGCGGCACTTTTGTCTACTAAGGGGAGAAGTCAGGGCGGTTACTGGGGAACGTCAGGTCGTTTAGGGGGTGAATTTAGGTTAAAGTCCATAACTTTTCCAGAAAAAGTCCATAAGATTTTTAAAAAAGTCCATAAGAATTTGGAAAATCTTATGG
>CAVGIZ010000052.1:0-12661 GCA_963629255.1 Anaerovoracaceae bacterium | reverse complement strand
AAGGGAATGGGGAGTACCGTTGCCCCGAACCGAAGTGCAGCTAACACAAGCCAAGCCTCCCAGCCCCAGCCCAGCCACACCAAGCCAAGGCCCCCCATCCCCCGGCGCTACCTCACAAACTCCACCTTCGCCCTCGGCTGCAACCGCACCCGCACCTTCCACTTCCCCGAACACCCCGCACGCGACCGATACAAAACCTCATTCACCCCCTCCTTCAACTCCAACTCCGCCACAAACGGCCCACCATGCTCAATCTTCTTCCCATCCTCTAGCACAAACTCTCCCCACCAATCCGCATCCACCCCCACGCGATACATCCCCGCCGCGTCCGCCTTCACTTTGAGCCGAATCTCCGCCCATTGCGTCCCCTCCACGCCCTTCACCGGCTCCCCCACGCCCTTCGGATAAATCTTCCCCAAATCCAAATAATCTTCCCCGCGCGCCAATTCCACATCCTTCCCGTCCACATTATACTTCCGCGCCACACGCTCGCACGCCATCTCCAACCGCTCCGTCTCCTTCAGCCCATCGCCCACCACATACACCTCGCGCTCATGCCGCCCCCCGCACATCTCGCACACCCATCCAATCCGATATTTGCCGCGGAACCCTCTAAACTTCACAAACCCATCCTTCGCCGCCACCCTCACATTCGTCCGCCATTCATGATTGATAAGCTCATCCAACGCCTCATACGCCGGCTTCTTCTTCATATCCACCGTCCACAGCCCCGACACCTTCGGCTCCCCCACAAACCCCGCGCCATCCACCGTGTTCCACCACGTAATCCCCATCACCTTCGGATGCGAAAACCACGCCCGATAAATGTTCCTCACCAACACCGCCTGAATCTGCCGCGACCTCTCATCTTCCCCAGGCGCCGCAATCGTCACCTCCGAAATATGTAGCGGCCTCCCCGTCTCCGCAATCATATCCAGCCTCTCACGAATCGCCGCGCTCGTCCCCACCCACGACACATCCGTCTCGCCCTTCGCCGCACGCGCGCAATCATTCGTCTGCATCAAATGCATCTGACACCCCACAATGTCAATCCGCGCACCCTCCTTCGTCAAGTCCTCAACCTGCCCAAGAAAATCCCTCGATATGTTGTAATCATTAATCGCCAATTTCGCCGCGCTCGGCATCAACTCCTTCGCATCCAAAAGCGCCATCAACGGATAATCCCCAGGCATCAACCCATAAACCGAAAACCAATACGCAAGCCCCGTCCGCGATGCATGATACCTCACCCAATCCCACGAACTCTCATTCACCACATCCCAACTATCCACCACGCCCCCAAATCGCGCCGCCACACCCTCAACACGCCTCCGAAATATCTCCCTCAGCCGCTTCGCAAACACCGGCGTCGCCTCCGCCAATTCCTTCTCACTCGCCTCCGAATATGCCCTCCCCCACGCCACCGCCCGCGCCCATGGATACCCCTTCGAAAAACTTATCCCACACCGACACTCCCCATCCCCACAATACGCAGAATGCCGCGGCACCCCAAGCCCATCAAATACCCTCTTCTCCTCCTCCGGACAATACCAATCCTCAATCCACAAAGGCCGCGCCTGACCCCACACCAATATGTGACCATGCACCGCCACATCATGCGCCTTCAAAAAATTTATCACCGGACTCACCGCCGGCCGCCGCCAATACAAATCCCCCATCGCCTCTTCCCGCGTCAACCCATTCCAATACGCCTCCGTATCCCGCCACGCCTCATCAAACCGATAAGCCCCAGGCGCCACCTCATGATCCTTCCAATAAAATGACACCGTCGCCTGATTGAATAGCCCACCCTCCCCATACATCGATTTATACGCACGATTGTATTCACTCTTCCCCAACTGATTGAAATTGAAGATGTGTGCACCAAACCGAAAATCATGCGTCTCCTGCTCAATCGTCACTTCCGACCCATCCGCTGCCGACACAAAAACGCATGCATCCGCCTTCCGATTCTTCTCAATATCCGCGTCAATCTTCGCCTGCTCCTCCTCATTCCAAATCTTCCAATACGCGTCCGACATCACAGACTTATCAATCTGAAATGCCCAAACCTCAACGGACGCAAACAAAACTGCCGCGCTCACACCAAACCTACCAAACCTTCTAAACCTGTTAAACATTTTCATACCCTATATTATACCATATCCCGCGCCAGATTGCAAACCAAAACTGCCGCGCTCCCCCACCCCTCCAGCCCACTCCCCCTTCAACATCAGCCAAATCTTGGCAAGAATTTTAAAAATCTTGGCAAGATTTCCGAAAATCTTGGTAAGATTTTGGCAAAAAGTTGCCAAGATTAACCTAACTTCACCCCGTAAACGACCTGACGTTCCCCGGTAATCACCCTGACATCCCCCTATCTCCTACCAAAACTGCCGCGCTAAGTGAACATTTTGCACCCTACGAACCCATAATCCCCAAGGCACGCGGCGGTTTTGCCGCGCCAGCGGGAAAACCGCCGCGGAAATGGGATTAGGGGGGTCGAGGGGGGATAAGGGTGCCTCGCACCCTTAGTCCCGCCCTCGCTCACGCCATGCTCCCCTCTCTATTCTTGAATGAGAGACATCCAATCGGTTTGGGCATTCATCTCTTCGTTCCCTTTCAGACGAATCAAATCCGAGAGAATGTTCAACGATTCTTGCAGGACGATATCATCTTCCGTCAGACGTTGATTACGGCGACGGCGCGAAGATTTGGACTTTTCATTCTTCTTCTCGTCCTTTGCATCAGCTCCAGTTTGTGCCGCGACCGAATCATCCAATGCCACATTTTCATCGTCCGCATCGAGTTCGTGGAATTCGCGGTCAGCCTTCATCAAGGCCTTACGCGCATCACGTTCAAGCGGCACATCCGTACGATCCGAAATTTGCCGCATGCCTTGGACGTTCTCAAGATGCTTTTGATAACGCGCATCCGCCTTCAAGCGCGCGGCAGAATTTGTCGCAAGTTGCCCCACGTACTTATCAAGGTCCCAGCACTTGGAATAGTCCGCCTTGAGAATCTTCGTAAATGGCAAAGCGTTCGGAAGCTTGTCTTCACCAATGTCAAGCGAATCAAGAAGCGACGGCAAAACAATATCTGCCGCAACGCCCTTCACCTGTGTGGACATCCCATTGATACGATAGAACCGCGCCGTCGTAATCTTTACGCTTCCATATTTGTCCGGTCCCATCCCCATCACCGTCTGAACCGTCCCCTTGCCATGCGTCTTCGAATCACCAATCACAATCGCACGCCCCACATCCCTCAAATGCGCCGCAACAATTTCTGACGCGGACGCGCTCGAACGATCCGTCAACACAACCATCGGCTTACGAAACGCAACCGGATTGCCAGGCGGAATGGGCAAACACGTCACCATGCGCAAATCGCGAATTTGCACGACCGGCCCCTGCGGCACAAAAAGCGACGAAAGAAACACCGCCTCGCGCAAGCTGCCGCCCCCATCGCCACGCAAATCAAGCACAAGCCCTTCCACATCTTGCGCATTGAATTCGGCCAAGTACTTGCTCACATCCACCGCACACGAACGAAAGTCCGCATCATCCGTATTCATCGTGCCATAGAAGCTCGGCAAATAAATGTACCCCAACTTGCGCTCCACACCCTCAAGCGTCACCCGCTCAACACGCCCCGTCGCAGCCTGATCTTCCAACTTAATCTCATCGCGCACAAGTTCAATCGCCTTCTTCGTTAGCCCACTCGGATCACTGCGCGGAATAATTTCCAACGTCACACGCGTATCTTTCGGACCCCGAATCTTCTTGATCGTCTTCTTCATCGGCTGCCACATCACATTTTCCATCGCGCCATCCGCTTGCTTAACGCCCACAATCTTGTCGCCTTCCTGAATGCGCCCATCACGATCAATCGGCCCACCCGGCATAATCTCCACAATCTTGAGCGCCCCATCTTCCATCGAAAGAACCGCCCCCACGCCACACAACTTGAGCGACATGTCCATATCAAAATCTTCTTTCGAAGTCGGGCTCATATACGCCGTGTGCGGATCATACGCTTGCGCAATCGCATTAAGATAGTATTGCAACACCGCCTCTTCATCTGGCTCCGTCAAATAAGTTGAATACTGCCGATAACGCTTAATGAGAATATCTTCAGGCCGTTCAACTTCAGCCGGCACCGAATTCGTCCCCGCGGCACTTTCCGCGGCAGATTTCGCCAGCTTATTTGTCTTGGCCGCCGCCTCTTCCATATCCAATTCACGATTCAAAATCTGCGCCAGCATCTCATTCTTAATGCGCTTACGCCAATGTTCATTCGCCTCTTCAACAGTCTCGGGCCACGCCGCATCCTTGCGCCGAATGCGATACATCTCATTCGTTGAAAAATCCCATTCGCCCTTCGCCAAAAGATTCGTCGCAAAAAACATCCGCTCGCGAAGCCGCGTCACAAAAAGATTATACACGTCATACCCAAAGCTCACGTCCCCCGCATGAATCTCATCGTCCAACGTCTTTTCTCTCGCGGCAAGTTTATCCAAGTCAGACTTCAAAAAGACGGAATGATCAAAGTCATAAAACGTCACGAGATTCGTCCACGCCCGTTGTGAAATTTCGTTATCAAGCGGATGTTGAAGAACATGATACCGCGGCAAAACATCTCCAAACCTCCGCGCGATTTTTCCGTAATAGGATTGAGGCTTCACCTCATCCGCGGCAAAAACCAAATTGGACGCCGCAACAAGCGCGGCAAAAATAATAGAACTTCTCTTATTCACGAATTTGTCTCCATCAAACTGACCAAGCGGTCGAGCTCAGGTTGCGAAAGCACCGTGCGCCCGCCCTCAAAACTTTTTTTCAAATCACACGAGTTGATAACGATGGCACCTTGTACCTCGGCAATGTGCGCATCAAATGTATCGCTCGCAAATGCAAGGACGGGCGTGACCGTGCCCTTCCAGCCTTGCTTATCCAATTGCACCCGAACAAGGTTCGCTTCACGCAAAGCCTGTGCCAGCGGCGCACGCGAAGGTAAATGCCCATCCACCAAAATGTGCCCATCTTCAATTGTCACGCGCCCACGCCAACATTTCGTCTCCACCGAATAAACGCCGGTCGGTCCCACCACAACATGATCAATATGCGTGCGCCCCACAATGAAATCATTGAACACATGATACGTCGCCGGCAACGATTTAAGAATCAACGCCACATGTTCCTCACCGCGCGCCCCCTTGAAAAAACTCTCCACGCGCCGCACGCCGCGCATCAAACTCCACGCAAACCAAATGCTCGAAAGCGCCAAACAAAGCGCCCCAAACGAAGCCGAATAAAAGAAAACCATCGCAAGCGAAAATCCACCAAGAAAGACGCCCAGGAAAAGCGGCCATAATCCAACGACCGTCCCCTGCACGCGCGCCCATTCGCCCGCCACACCATGTATCTTTGCCATTACGCTTCAACCTCCTTCTTTACAAGTTCAATAAGCGAATCAACATCCAAGTGATAACGCTTTTCAAGTTCACTCGGCGTGCCATGCGGAATAAATTCGTCTGGCCACCCAAGCTTCAAATCTGCCGCGATCGCTTCGCCCAAGCCCCCCGCCACACACGCATTTTCAAGACTGATAATCCTCTGCCCCTCTTCCCGCTCGCGCGCCAAAAGTGCCGCGTCCACTGGCTTCAAATAACGTGCCACCTCAACATCAACCCCGCCCACACGCGCGGCCACTTCCTGCGCCTTATGAAGCCAATCACCCGTCACCCAAATCGTCGCACGCGCCTTCCCAGGCTTCACAAATTCCGCCGCCCCTTCATTAATTTGCCCACGTGGATAACGTATAACCGTTGGACCCTTCCGCGTCAAAGCCTCCGCAAAAAGCGCCCTAAAATCTGCCGCGCTCGACGCTTGGCAAATCGTCAAATTCGGCAAACACCGCAACATCGCTACATCATAAATCCCCTGATGCGTCATGCCATCTGCCCCCACCACGCCCGCACGATCCACACAAAAAATCACAGGCAAGTTCGCAATGCACACATCATGCATCACCTGGTCAACCGCACGTTGCAAAAATGTGGAATAAACTGCAACGACCGGTCGCATCCCGCCCGCCGCGAGCCCCGCGGCAAATGCCACCATATGCTCCTCCGCAATCCCCACATCAAAGAAACGCCCCGGAAATTCTGCCGCAAAAGACGTGAGCCCCGTGCCATCTTTCATCGCAGCCGTCAGCGCCACAATCCGTGCATCCTTCCGCGCCGCCGCACACAACGTCTCACCAAACAAATGCGACCACGTCATCGGCGCCTTCGCAGCATCCGCGGCAGTTTTCCCACGGTCACTATCATGCACCTTGAAAGGCCCCACACCATGCCAATGCGTCGGGTCCTTCTCCGCCGGCGCATACCCATGCCCCTTGCGCGTCACAACATGAACAAGCACACTGCGCTTATCCTCTTTCGCAACCGTAAACGCCGCCTTCAACGCCGCCACATCATGCCCATCTACTGGCCCAATATATCGCAATCCAAACTGTTCAAAAAATGCATTCCCCAAAAAAAGTGATTTAATCCGACGCTCCACCGAATGATAAATGCCGCGCAAAAACGTCAGCTTCAACGCATGCCCCGCACGCTCCGCCGCCTGCTTCACACGATTGTAACGAACCCCCGTAATGAGCCGCCCCAGCATCCGCGCAAATGATCCTATCGGACGCGAAATACTCATCTCATTATCGTTCAAAATCACAATGACCTTGCTCGTCGCCGCGGCACAATTATTAAGCGCCTCAAAGCTCACCCCATTCGCCATCGCCCCATCGCCCACAACCGCAACAACATGCTCCTTCCCACCTCGCTTATCACGCGCCGCGGCCAAACCTTCCGCCACAGAAAACGCAACCCCCGCATGTCCCGCCACCGCCGCATCCGCGGCACTTTCTTGCGGATTCGGGAAGCCCGAAATCCCATCCAGCTTCCTCAACGTCTCAAACCGATCATCGCGCCCCGTCAAAATCTTCCACGCATACGCCTGATGCCCCACATCCCACACCACGCGGTCCACCTCTGGATCAAACACCTCCGCCAGCGCACACGCAATTTCAACCGCCCCCAGCGACGACGCCAAATGCCCACCATTCTGCGAAACGACTTCCAAAATCCGCCGCCGCAATTCTGCTGGCTCCTTCGTCATTTTCCTACAGCCCCTTCCCCCGATGGCTTGCGCTTCAACACCAAAAGCGTCGTCGCATTCTGCCCAAACGCCTCCTCGCGAAACGCCAAATCATACCGCCGATACAACAAATGAAAATAATCAAGCTGCTTCTCTTGCGGCGTCTCCGTTCCCTCTGGCACCGTAATCGCAAATGCATATCCACTCATCGCCGCCACCTCACACGGCGCACTCGCAAGAAGCGCCGCCATCCCATCTTCATCCAACGCCAAACCCTTCGACATATACTCCGGCACCGCCTCCCCCCAATAACTAAACGGCCCCATCTCCAGCCCCCGCGGAACTTTCCGATTCGTCTCAATCGCCAAATACAAATCTTGCGTGAGCAACATCTTCCCGCCTGGGTCCAACTCATTAATCCGCCGCGCCACATCCCTCAATTGCGCCATCTCGCACGACTTCTTCTTCAAACTCCAAAACCGATCCTGACCATTCATCATCCACCCTTCCAACAACGGCGAACCAAACGCCAACGCCCACGTCATCCCCAGCGCCAACAAAGCAAATGGAAACTTCTCATCCAAATTCCTCACACACAAAACTGCCGCGCCCACACTCATAAGTCCCATCACCGGCACCTGATAATCCTCATACGGAAACGGCGCACACAATTGCACCACCATCACCGCCAACGCCCCCGCAAACATAATCCCCAACACATCGCCCTTCCCCGCGGCCCTTTTCCCACGCCCCATTCCCAAAACGCCCAATCCTAAAAACACAAACGTCGGCGCATACCACCGCACCAACCGCGACAAACTCCCCACCGCAAACACCGCATCAAATCCACCGCGCGCAGCATGATACGCCTGCGCCGCCAAAAGCCCAGCTCGCGAATCTCCATCAATCAAAAAGACGCCATACACAATCCCTAAACCCACAACGCCCGCAATCCCAAACCACAAAAAACTCCAACCAAACTTCTTATACCCAATCAGCAATCCCAATCCAACCACCGCCAAAATCACACCCAAACTAATCCTCGTCCCCGCCGCAAACGCAAACAAAAGCGCCGCGCTCATCACACACGAAATCCTCACCGCCCGCTGCTCACTCACACAAAACGACAACAAATAAAATCCCGCCAACACAAACAATCCCGCCAGCGCATACGTCTTCGGAATCGCCGTGTAATACAAATGATACAAATTGCACCCAAGCAAAAATACCACCACCACCGCGGCAATACCCTTCTTCTCATTCACCACCAACCGCCGCGCCAACAACACCGCAAACATAATCCCCAACGCCCCCAACATCGCCGTGAAAATCCGCGCCCCTAGCAACCCAAACTTCTGCCACACCCACACAAAATGCGCATACACCTCCGGCAAAATCGGACCCTGCGTAAAGAAAAAATCCCGATACGGCACATCCCCCTCCGCAACCAAATTCGCCGCGTATAAATACCAACCCTCATCTTGGTTCAGCCCCCCAAGCCAAACCGCCGCTGCCACCAAGCACGCAAAGCCAAACGCCGCGAAAAACCAATAACGCTTCATACCCGCGCTTACTCTTCCCCGCCTTCCTCAACCGGCGCCTCGCCACCATTCTCTTCCAACGTCCGCGCCCCCACTTTCCCCGCCGCCTGTTCCGCCACTGCTGCCGCCTCCGCCGCTGCCGCCTGCTCTTCCTGCATCCGCTTAAACGATTGACGCAAATCCGCCAACTCACGCTTCGTCTCCTCATCCTTCGCCTTGCGAATCGCCTCTGCCTCTTCTTTCTTGCGCGCCTCCTCTTGCCGCGCCTCTTCCATCACGCGCGCACGCTCCGCCTGCGCCGCCTCATCAAGCTCCCTCGCCTTCTTCCTCAACGCCTTCCTCTCACGCAACGTCTGCGCCACACCCGCCTGTTCCGCCGCCATATTCGCCGCCCCACCATTCGACATCAATCCACCCAACTTCCGCGCCGACGAACTCATAACCACGCCCTTCTTCGCTCGCGATGTTGACCCCGCGCCCGACGCCGAATTCCCTCCAAGCGTCAACGCCACCTCAATGTCATCCTTCACAATCGTCATCGTCTTCGCAATCGCATCCGCCTCCTTCACCTTCCATCCATCTTTCTCTTCCCCCACCTTCAAATAATAATGATGCTGCTCCTTCGGTATCGAATTGTCCGTAAACCCCACCATCGTCTCACCCTCCGGCGTCACATTAATCACAGAAAAATGAATCGCACTCTTCAACTTCTCCTGATCCTGCGTCAACACCTTCTCCTCGCCTCGCGCACTCTTCTGCGCCGCACGCGCCTCCGCCGCACTCTTCGTCGGATCAAACCCCTCAGGCTCCGGACCAAACATCTTCCGCTCCTTAATCGTATTATATCTCTCAACCGGAAAATGCTCAGCAAAAACTGCCGCGCCACAACAAATCACCATCATCGCAATCACACGCTTCATCTCAACTCTCCTTCCTTTAATATAAAACCTCCCAAACGCTTGCCTATCCGACAAACGTCTAGCCTCTTCGCTTCCGCGACATCAAAATATCGACAGTCCATTACCTATTTCTTGCCTGAAGTACATATTATACCATATTTTAGACCAACTCTCAACCCCACCCAGCAAAAAATCTCAATAAAATCCAACTCCCAAAAACAGCCCCCTCACTCCCCATTCGCACCTCAACCCGACACATGACTCCCCCACAACACCCTCAAGCCCTTACAAGGAAAGCGAACCGCGGCAGATATGCCGCGCGTTCGCTTTCCGTAAAGGGGATTAGGGGGGTCGAGGGGGGATAAGGGTGCCTCGCACCCTTAGTCCCCCCTCGTCTCACCACTCTCACCCGAAATACCGCTTCAGCAGGCCTTCGAAGCCAGCGCCATGGCGAGCTTCATCCTTGGCCATTTCATGAACGGTGTCGTGGATCGCGTCGTAGCCGAGTTCTTTTGCGCGCTTGGCGAGTTCAAGCTTACCCGCGCAGGCGCCCTGCTCAGCATCCGCGCGCATCGCGACATTTTTCTTCGTCGAATTGGACACAACCTCGCCCAGCAGCTCCGCGAATTTTGCCGCGTGTTCAGCCTCTTCAAAGGCATAGCGCTTGAACGCATCCGCAACTTCTGGATACCCCTCGCGCTCCGCCTGACGCGACATCGCAAGGTACATCCCAACCTCGGTGCATTCGCCCATGAAATTATCATGCAAGCCCTTCATCACCTCGGCATCATCCACCTTGCCGCCGCCCACGACGTGCTCGCACGCCCACACCTTCTTGCCAGTCGTCGCCACTTCTTCCGTGAACTTCGAACCCGGCACGCCACACAACGGACACTTCTCCGGCGGCGTATCACCTTCATGCACATACCCACAAACGGGGCAAACCCATCTCTTCATTTTTATTTCTCCTTTGTTGTCGACTTAGCTTTCGCCTTGTCTTGTTGTTGTTTTCCTTTTTGTTTCTTCAGGCACGCTTTGCACGTACCAAAATAAAGTAGCTGCTCCTCATCCATCTCAAAACCCTCCGGTATCTCAGCAAGCGTCTTCTCTACCCGACCCGGCACCTCAATGTCATACAACTTCCCACACCCGCGACACTTGAAATGCGCATGAAAATGTGGCGACCCATCATACCGCACTTCACCATCTTCAATCGACACCCGCCCAATCAAATGCGCCTCCGCAAAAAGCTGCATCGTCTTGTAAACCGTCGTCCGCGAAAGACTCGGTATCTTCCGCTTCAACTCATTATAAACCTTGTCGACACAAGGATGATCCGTCCTCCCCGCCACAGCCTGATAAATCATCAACCGTTGCGGAGTGGGGATAATCCCAGCTGCCAAAAGTACTTCTGATACTTGTGTAATCATTACAGTTGTGTATTATACACTATTTCGGCCCAAATTGCAACCCCCTTTTTTAACTTTTTTTATCCCCGCCCCACTCCCCCGCACTCACCATCTAATCTACCTTCCCCGCTCAAATCTCTGCCATTCACCCCAAACCTATATCCAACCTTCGCGGGGGCGCGGGGGTGCAACCCCCGTTATCCTTGTTTCCTTACTGCGCGGCACTTCTACCGCGCCCACCTACTCCTAGCCTATTTCAAACGCCTCAAACTCTCATAATCACCACTATGCGCTCCATCGGCGCTCCACATTCCTTACAAAGATTCCAAACCCCTTGCAATATCCTATTCGCATTCAATATCATATAGATCCAAATACCTAAATGCTCCTGTAAATCTGCTTTAGACTTCGTTCCATAAAAAGGATGAATTTCTCCAGCTCTCTTCAATGTTGCCTGTAACTTCTTTGACCCTAAAGCCTCACAAACCACCTTGAGAAGATTCCTCCAACTACCTAATGAATACACCTTCCCATCAAAAATAAACGCCACTGGAATTGTATTTGTTACAGATGGAACATCTCCAACACCATTAACAGTGCTGAACGTAAACCCCTTATAACAAGGTTTATTCCCGAACCCCGGCAAAACAGAAGGCGGATTATTTGGAATCGCCCAAAGCGTTGGTTGTTCAATTACACGTTTCGTACTTGCACTCTTTTTCTTCATCGCAATTTTAATTACTCCTTCTTTTTTGTTAGCTCAGCCGCCGCGGCAAAATCAATCTTCCTTATTTCACGCATCACTTCATCCGCGGCATATTCGGCTATCCTCCCAAACGCCCGCTCATAAAGCTCAGGCGTAATGTCCGTATCATAGCTTGTACAATAAAAGCCATTGATAATTGCACTGATATCAAAAGTAAACCACCCAAGCCCCGTCGCCGCCCACGTGCGCCCAAAATCCGCATGACGCATCTCCAAATTAATTGGAATAAACAAACTCTGAACAGGCGCTGGATTATCCCCAACATAAATCTCCACATTCACTTTATACTGCGCCACATATCCATACCCATACCACGCAGGCGTAAAAATAATATACCCCGGCCACGAAATCGCAAAGTTCGACATCTTTCCATCTAACACTTCACGAACCGTAAACGAAAGCGTCAAATCATCCGCATTCTTTTTGGCCGAAGGATTCCTTTTCACTTGCCCCTCCGTTCGTTCCTCAAGCGCCTTGACAAATTCTCCTTCAAATCGCTTGGACGAAACCGTACTCGTCTGCGCATCAATAAATATCCTTCCAAACTTCTTCGGCACCCAATTCGTCTTCCCTACTGAATAGTAATCAATATTGACAAGCTCCAATGTGTGATAACAACCACACAAAAGAAGAACACCAACGCAAATCATTCGCCACATCATTTTCATTGTTATTCACTCCTTGAAATCAAAATAAACCTCTCCTTCGCGCCAAATTTGCCGCGGTCGCAAAAGCCCTGTATGTGCGCTCTCAGCGCATCGCTAGCAATTAGAGGGTGGGGTAGAAAGTATGAAGCTACGCTCACACGGCATTTATTACCGCGCGCAAGCATTCTAAACCAATCTACCATCCAACTCTTCATACCATCTCGCATTCAACGATACATATTATA
>CAVGIZ010000051.1:0-12693 GCA_963629255.1 Anaerovoracaceae bacterium | reverse complement strand
CCTTTGAAAATGGGCGGGAGAGGGGGTTTCTTTGGGTCCGAAAGGGGGTTTTTAAGGTGCGATTCAGGCTGGGCTAAGGGAAAGTACCGCGGTACTTTTTAAAAACCACCGCGGTACTTTAACAAAACCACCGCGGTACTTTTTGCAAAGTACCGCGGTACTTTATCTTGCGCGCCCTTGAATCGTACCAAAGAAAGGCTGGGATTGAACCATCTTTTCTGGGGGACGCGACCATTTTGAGGGGGGTGAAAAGTGCCGCGGAAGGGTGTGGAAAGAGAAAAGTGCCGCGGAGAGAGGTGGATGAAAGGCGTGAAAACGCGGCAGATTTGCCGCGGGGGTTAGTGTTGGAGGCGGGTGGCGAGGCTGGTGCGGCGTTCGCGGACCGTGTTTGTTTGGATGGCTTGGTCGACGGCGTAAGGGACGCCCATGAGGAGGACGAGTTTTTTGCCGCGGGTGATGGCTGTGTAGAGGAGGTTGCGTTGGAGCATGACGTAATGTTGGGTGTGCAAGATGACGATGACGGCGGGGTATTCGCTGCCTTGTGATTTGTGGATGGTCATGGCGTAGGCGAGGACGAGTTCGTCGAGGTCGCCCGCGTCATATTTGATAGGCTTGCCGTCGAAGGTGACGATCATGGAACGTGCGCCCATGTCGACGGATTTGATGAAGCCGACATCGCCATTATAGACGTCCTTATCGTAATTGTTGCGCAGTTGCATGACGCGGTCGCCGACGCGGAAGAGGGTGCCGCCGCGGGTGATGGCGGGGCCATCGGGATTGAGTTCGGCTTGGAGGCGGGCGTTAAGGTTTTCGGTGCCGAGGGCGTTGCGGCGCATAGGGGTGAGGATTTGGACGTCTTGCAAGGGGTCGAGCCCGAACTTACGCGGGATGCGGGTGGTCATGAATTCGATGGCGCGTTTGACGCAGAGTTCGGGGTCTTGGATGCGCATGAAATAGAAGTCGCTTTCGCCTGGGCGGATTTCGAGTGGTTCGCCTGCGTTGACGTGGTGGGCGTTGCGGACGATGAGGCCGGAGGTGTCTTGGCGGAAGATGGTATCGAGGCGAGTGGAGGCGATGGCGCCGGAGCGGATGAGGTCGCCGAGGACGCTGCCAGGGCCGACGCTGGGGAGCTGGTCGGTATCGCCGACCCAGACGATGACGGCGGTATTTGGGAGAGCGGCGAAGAGATCTGCCGCGAGTTTGATATCGATCATGGACGTTTCATCGAAGATAAAGACGTCGCCTTTGAGTTGATTGTCGGAATCGAACGTGAAATGGTTGGTGATGGGGTTCCACTTGAGGAGGCGGTGGATGGTTTGGGCTGGGGTGCCGACGGATTCGGTCATACGTTTTGCGGCGCGGCCAGTTGGTGCGGCGAGGATGACGTTGAGCTTCATCAAGGAATAGATTTCGACGAGGGCGCGGATGATGGTTGTTTTGCCGACGCCGGGGCCGCCAGTGATGATGGAGAATTTATTTTTGAGGGAGCGCGCGAGGGCTTCGTGTTGTTTGATGGCGAGGGTGAAGCCGGCGTGGCCTTCCCACCAAGCGATGGCTTTTTCTTCGTTGAATTGGCGGAACTGCCGCGGCGTTTGGAGGATGGCTTTGATGCGCGAGGCGGTTTGGACTTCGGCGAAGAAGAGTGCGCGTAGGAAGATGCGGCGCGGGGAATCTGCCGCGGTGGGGTCGGGTTCGGCGATGACGCGTTTTTCGGTGATTTCTTGCTCGAGAGCTTGAGCGAGGATTTCGACGGGGATGCTGGTGAGTTCGTTGCCTTTGACGAGGAGTTCGTTTTCGTAGGTCCAGCAATGGCCGGCTTCGTCGGCTTCGGTTTCGAGTGTGTAGGAAATGGTGGCGCGTGCGCGGAGTGGGGAGTCTTGTGGGATGCCGACGGAGAGTGCGATGCGGTCGGCAGTGGCGAAGCCGATGCCCCAGATGTCGCGGCAAAGTTTATAGGGGTCGGCCTTGATGATGGCGATGGCATCGGGGCCATAACGGCGGACGATTTTCGTCATTTTGGTGATGCTGATGCCGTAGGTTTGGCCGAAGATCATGTTTTCGCGCATGGTCTCATTGGCGTGCCAGCTTTCGCGGATTTGTGCGATTTTGGTGGCGCCGAGTTTGGGGACTTCGGAGAGGCGCGCGGATTGGTGAGAGAGGACGAAGAGGGTTTGTTCGCCGAAGGTTTGGACGATGCGATGGGCGAGGACTTTGCCGACGCCGCGGATGAGGCCGGAGGCGAGGTAGCGTTCGATGCCGGCGAGGGATTTGGGGGCGAGGCAGGTGATGGAGTCGGCTTTGAATTGTTTGCCGTGGACTTTATCGACGACCCATTGGCCTTCGGCGCGGACGTCTTCGCCTTCCCAGACGGCCTGCGCTTTGCCGACGATGGTGATTTCATTTAGTTTACGCAAGGCATAGTTGGAGGGCAATTCCACATGAAGGACGGTGTAGCCATTTTCTTCGTTGTGAAAGACGACGGAGCGAATGGTGCCTTCCACGATTTCTGCCGCGTGTTCGTTCTCCTTTGGATTGGAGGTGGATTTATCTTTTTTTTCAGTCATGGGCGGCGCGGCAGATTTGGGTTAGATGTTAGATGCAGAAATCGAGATTGGCGATGGATGAAGGTGCGCGGGCGAGGATTTTCGCCAGCGTCACACGCGAAAGGACATTGGCAAAGCCGACATTGACGTCTGACCAAATTTGGCGTGCGAGGCAAAATGATTCGCGTTCGCACGTGCCGTTTTGGGTGAGGCAATCGAGAATGGAAAGTTGGCCTTGCATGATTTCAATGACGTTTAGAAGGGTGATGTCTTCGGGGGAGCGCGCGAGGCGGAAGCCGCCGCTTGAACCGCGCATGGAACGAATTAGACCAGCTTTGCGCAAGGGGATGACGAGGCGCGAAATGAACTTGATGGAGATTTGTTGGTCGCGAGAAATGAGGGCCATCGAGCGAGGTTCGGCGTCGTGGGAATGCGCGGCGATATCGAGGAGGATGCGCAAGCCATAGCGTGTTTTGGCGGAGACTTTCAATCCGCGTTGGGAGCAGCTCGATGTTTCTTTAGAAGGCATATTTTGTTTTTCGTTTAGATTGTTGCCGTGAGAAGTGCCGCGGTGCCAGAGCAGGAAAGGATGTTGGCTTCGGCTGGGATGAGGAGCGTTTGACCGCGGCAGATTTTTGCGCCGTTAATTTCTGCCGCGCCATCAAGACACATCACAACGATAAAGGATTTTGTTTGAAGGTCGATTGTTTGTGAGCCTTTGATTCGGAGGCGTTCGACCTTGAAGTAAGGACACGAAATGAGCGGGGCTTTTGCCGCGGAAGAATCATATGTCGTGCGATAAGATTCATCGGGGAGGACGTGATAATCAATCGCATCTTTTGCGAGGGCGGTATGCAATTCGCGCTTTTTGCCATCGGCGCCGACGCGATCAAAATCGTAGACGCGATAGGTGATGTCGCTCGTCTCTTGGATTTCGGCGAGGAGGTTGCCTGCGCCGATTGCGTGGATGCGGCCTGCTGGTAAGAAAAAGACGTCGCCCGGATGCGAAGGGTGGCAGGTAAGCACATCCGCGAATGGATTGCCCACGTGGGTTCCGTTTGTCAAATCTTCGAATTCGGAGGGCGTCAAAGCGCGATGGAGACCTGAATAAACTTTCGCATCTTTTGCGGCGTCGATGACATACCACATTTCTGTTTTGCCGCGGCAGTTGTGGCGAGATTGGGCCAGCGCATCATTGGGATGGACTTGGATGGAAAGGTCTTGCGCGGCATCGATGAATTTGATTAGGAGCGGGAATGAGGTGCCGAATGTATTGAAGGCATTTTGCCCGATGAGGCGTGGACCATATTCACGAATCAGATCGGGCAAGGTGCGGCCTTTATCGGGGCCTTCGGCGACGATGCTTTCGTGGCCTGGCACAGCGGAGATTTCCCAGCTTTCGCCGATATTTGCCGCGGAGGTGGTGACGCCTTTGAAAGGCGCGAGGCGTGTGCCGCCCCAGATTGTTTCTTTTAGATAGGGAATGAATGTATAAGGTTTCAACATGGGGCGCACACTTTCGTTTTACGAACTATACCTTCTGGCCGACCCATTGGTCAGGAGAATGGCTTCATCCACCGTCGCTTCATTTACGGAAATAACTTTGAAATCATCGTCCGTCATTTTTGTCGCGGCTTTCAATTCGGCCAATGTTTTGTAAGTGGGAAGTTTTGGCCATTCGGCAAAGTCATCCGCATTGAAGTCGGCGACCCACACGCCTTTGTCATCTTCTGGTGGAACAAGCCGCGCAATCCATCTATTCTTATTTGTCGCACGCAAAACCAAATAAAGCGTGAGGTCATCAATGCTCTTGCCGAGAAAGCTTGCGTTGTAGATGAACTTGCCATCGTTGTGATTGTAGTCGCCCAAGATTTTGCTCTTGAGCGGGAACTGCATAAACATTTCTCCACCTGGGAGACCTCTGAATTTGAATACGGTTTTCATTTTTGGTGTTTTTCTTTTAAGTTGTGGTTAGTACTCTTCAATCCAGACGTTGCGGAATTCTGCCGCGCCGCCTTCCGACTGCAACGCAATCGCGCCGCGCTTTGTGGCAAGGCCCGTCACACGATTTTGTTCAACGCCATTGAGATAGTTTACAAGCGTGTCGCCTTTGACTTCGACCTCGATTATGTTCCATTCGCCAAACGGTTTTTCGCTGTCAGGTTTCTGATGCGGCGAGCAACGAATGCCTGAAAGTGGTTGGGCGGGATTGTAGGACGTTGGTGGTTCAAAGTTTGCAAACACGGTTCCGCCCAAAGTCAAAACATCGGCGGCCTTTCCGCGGCACAATTGATTCTCATAGCAGGTTGGTGCGAAGGACGGATTTTCTGCCGCGAGGCGAACGAAGACGCCTGAATTTGGCTTGGGCGTTTCGCGCCACCAACGATATTCGACATGCAATTTGAAGTTGGCATAATCGCCGCGTTTCGTGCGCAAGTAGCCAAAGGGTGTGCCCGTCGTGCGAATCGTGCCATTTGTGACGAACCACGTTGGCTCGGTTGCGGTGTAAGGGCCGAGCACATCAAAGTCAAGATGTGCAGTAAAACCCGTGAGGTCCTTTCCATTGAAAAGGGGCACTTGTTGAGCGTGGAGGCCTGGTGCGAAGAAGAGAGCGACCACAAAAGAAGATAATAAAGTTTTCATGACATATATTATACCATATTTTGGGCGGCAATGCAAGTAGGCGCGCGCGGCAGTTTTTGGGTTGGGCAAATTCATTTTCAGAGAGGGGGTGTGGAATTCTGCCGCGGGGGAAAAATGGGCTGAAATGGATAGAAGAGTAGCGATTGGAGGCGGTTATAGATCCAGAAAGAGCGATTGAAAGACTGAATTATGTAGCGGAATTATTTTGGTTTATCTTGTTTTCAAATAGGTAGCGAAAGTGCCGCGGAAAAGCCGCCGATTGTGCTTGATTTTCACCCCCAAAATAGTGTATAATTTACCTCGTCTAACAAAGAAAAGCATCCTCTCAATGGGGGTGCAAAAATAGAAGGACAGTACTAGAAATGAGATACGAACAATGGAACGGCTTTGAAGGTGGCCGTTGGGAAAAGGAAATTAACGTTTCCGAATTTATTCGTCGTAATTACACTCCGTACGATGGGGACGAGAAGTTCCTGGCGCCAGCGACGGAGGCGACGAACAAGCTTTGGGGCAAGTTGCAGGCGTTGCAAAAGGAAGAGCGCGCGAAGGGCGGGGTGCTAGATTTGGACACGGATATTGTCTCGTCCATCACATCGCATCCGGCGGGGTATTTGGATAAGGATTTGGAGAAGATTGTGGGGCTACAGACGGACAAGCCGTTGAAGCGTGCGTTCATGCCGTATGGTGGCATCAAGATGGCGGAAGAGGCGTGCACGACGTATGGGTATACGCCGTCGCCGTTGTTGCATCGTATTTTCACGGAGTATCACAAGACGCACAACCAGGGCGTGTATGATGCGTATACGCCGGAGATGCGTGCGGCGCGTAAGAGTAAGATTATTACGGGCTTGCCAGATACGTATGGTCGCGGCAGAATTGTTGGCGATTATCGGCGTGTGGCATTGTACGGGATTGACCGTTTGATTGAGGCGAAGAAGTATGACCACGCGCATTCGTGCCATGGGTCGATGCCGGAGGACGTGATTCGTTTGCGTGAGGAAGTGGCCGATCAAATTCGTGCGCTCGGGCAAATGAAGGAGATGGCCGCGGCGTATGGTTGCGACATTTCGAAGCCCGCGGCGAATGCGCGCGAGGCGGTGCAGTGGGTGTACTTTGGGTACCTGGCGGCCATCAAGACGCAGAATGGCGCGGCGATGTCCATTGGGCGTATTTCGACGTTCCTTGATATTTATATGGAACGCGATTTGAAGGCGGGGAAGATTACGGAGCAGGACGCGCAGGAGCTCATCGACCATTTGGTGCTGCATTTGCGGATGGTGAAGTTTGCACGTATTCCGAGCTACAATGAGTTGTTCTCGGGCGACCCGGTGTGGGCGACGTTGTCGATTGGTGGATTGGGGTGCGATGGGCGGTCGATGGTGACAAAGAATGACTACCGCATTTTGCACACGCTGGAGACGATGGGGCCGAGTCCGGAGCCGAATATGACGGTGTTGTATTCGCATCGCTTGCCGAAGGCGTTTCGTGATTACGCGGCGCATGTGTCGATTGCGACGAGCTCGATTCAGTATGAGAACGATTGTGTGATGCGGCGCGTGTGGGGCGATGATTATTCGATTTGTTGTTGTGTGTCGGCGACGCAAACGGGCAAGGAGATGCAGTTCTTTGGGGCGCGGGCGAACTTGGCGAAGTGCCTCTTGTACGCCATCAATGGCGGCGTCGATGAAAAGACGAAGGTGCAGGTGGGGCCAGAGTTCCCGCGCGTCAAGGGCGATGTGCTCGATTACGATGAGGTGATGAAGCGGTATGATGCGATGATGGGGTGGCTGGCGGGCCTCTATGTCCACACGCTCAACTTGATTCACTTCATGCATGACCGGTACTATTATGAAGCGGCGGAAATGGCCTTGATTGATACGAATGTGCGGCGCACGTTTGCGACGGGCATTGCGGGCTTTTCGCACGCGGTCGATTCGCTCTGCGCGATCAAGTATGCGAAGGTGACGCCGATTCGTGATGCGGATGGGATTGTCATTGATTACAAGGTTGAGGGCGACTTCCCACGCTACGGAAATGATGATGACCGGGCGGATGAAATTGCGGAAGGGTTGCTGGCCGAATTTATGGCGAAGGTCGCAAGCCACCACACGTATCGCAACGCGGAACCGACGACGTCGATTTTGACGATTACATCGAACGTGGTGTATGGCAAGGCGACGGGCGCGATGCCGGATGGGCGGCCCGCGGGTGAGCCGCTTTCGCCAGGCGCAAATCCGTCGTATGGCGCGGAAAAGGCGGGGTTGCTCGCCTCGCTCAATTCGGTCGCGAAGTTGCCGTATGAATATGCGCTGGATGGCATTTCCAACACGCAGACGATTCATCCGTCGGCCTTGGGCAATACGGATGCGGATCGCGTGAAGACGCTCGTTTCGATTCTTGATGGCTACTTTGATCAGGGCGCGCATCACTTGAATGTGAACGTCTTTGGTACGGAGAAGTTGATCGACGCGATGGAACATCCGGAGAAGCCGGAGTATGCGAACTTCACAATTCGTGTGTCGGGCTACGCGGTCAAGTTTATTGATTTGACGCGCGAACAGCAACTCGATGTGATCAAGCGCACGTGCCACAAGACGCTTTGAGCGGCGCGGCAAAAATGATGACGAAGGGTAAGATCCATTCGTATGAAACGTTCGGGGCCGCAGATGGCCCCGGCGTTCGCTTTATTGCGTTTTTGCATGGGTGCCCGTTTCGGTGCGCGTATTGCCACAATCCGGACACGTGGGCGAGCGCGGCGTTTACGGAGGCGACGAGCGAGGAAGTTTTGCGCCGCGCGTTGCGGTATCGCTCGTATTGGCGTGAGGAAGGTGGTATCACAATTTCGGGCGGCGAGCCGCTCGCACAACCTGAATTTGTCACGGAACTTTTTGAGAGTGCGCACGCGCAAGGCGTCAACACATGTATCGATACCGCGGCAGGTCCTTTCGTGCGCAACGAAATGTTCACGCGACTTTTTGCCGCGACGGATACGGTTCTACTCGACATCAAACATATTGATGAAGCCGCCCACAAAAAGTTGACGGGCGCCTCGAACGCGGCAGTTCTTGATTGCGCCCACTACCTCGCCGAGATCAATAAGCCAACATGGATTCGTCACGTCCTTGTGCCAGGCGTCACGGACAATCCCGACGACCTCAAGCGCCTCGCAGAATTCGTCAATGCGCTTCCCAATGTGACGCGCGTCGACATCTTGCCGTATCACACGCTAGGCGTGGAGAAGTGGCATAAGCTCGGCATTCCGTATCGTCTTGAAGACGTTGAACCGCCCACAGCTGAATCGCTCGCCTTTGCGCGTTCGCTTTTCAACCAGGCGGCGCGATAATTTTCCGCTTTGAAATTGGTCGCTTTCCTCAGAGAAGAAGGTGCGATTTTCGCCTTTCTTTGGTACGATTTGCCTGCGAGCTGGATAAAGTATCATGATACTTTTCAAAAAGTATCATGATAGTTTTATTAAAGTACCACGGTGGTTTTGTTAAAGTACCACGGTACTTTCCCAAGGACAAGCCTGAATTGGACCATGAAAAGCCAGGGATGCGGCCATGAAGTCGGCCTGGCCCGACCATTTTCATAGGGGGATTAGACTTGTTTTACTAGGGGGAAAGTGCCGCGGAGGGCTTATTTCGCGGCACTTTTCAGCGGCCAGCCACGCGCCGCGGCAAAGTCCATATACTCATTCCAATCGTAGAGCGACAAGGCATGTTCGCCATGACGCAAGTGGTAATGGACATTTTCTGCCGCGCCCTTTGAGTAGTAATAATTCTTTGTCACTTCGAAGTTGGCAAATTCGCCCGAGGGGCATGCCCACGTATCGAGGTCGGCAGATGCAATTGCGAGGAGGCGCGGCGCAACTGCCGCAGTCACCCAATGTTGGTCAAAGGGCAATTCTTGTTCTTTGCCGACGAACTTTTTCGCATTCGGTGCAAACCAATAACCGACCCAAGACGTAATCGTTGCGATTGTCTCGCCGCCAATCATATGCGGCGCGTCAATTTCCAAATTGCAAGCGTGGAGTCGTGCGCCAAAGCACCCGGAATTATTCACACACGTCAAGGCGATACGCTTATCATTTGCGCCTGTCCAGAGTGCGGTCTTACCCAAGCGTGAATGCCCGACGATTGCGATGTAGCGGCTATCCACATTCTTATCGGCGACGGCCCAATCCACGACGCGGCTGGCCGCCAGCGCCCACGCTGAAATTGTTCCCCACGCATTGGGCGCGCGGTCCTTGATGGATTGAATTTCATTCCACCGATCGGGCATTACATCCTCATAAAAGAAGATAGCCGCGGCACTTCCGCGCTTGAGGATTTCCTGCACGGGGAAGCGTCCATTCCACAATTCATCTGGCTCAAACGAAATGTAAATGAAGAGCGGAATAGGTCCCTTTGCCTCTTTCGGAAAATACGTGAGCACAGTAAATTCTTTTTCGCCGACGGGCGTCATTGTGTTGAGCTTCACGCTTTTGTGGCGATACTCAAAAATTTTCTTCCCCATCGCATCACGTGCACGCCCAACTTCCATTTGGCTTTCCTCCATGCGGGGCTTGAAATTTGAAAGGTCGGGTCTGACGCCATAGATATTTTCCGACATGAACTTGAGTCCATCTTCCACATTTGCGGGGACCTCTGGAAGCTTGAGATAGGCGAGGGCTTGCAAACTGCAAACTGCCGCGATAAAAAGTGCCGCGCTCTTCATCTTCTTTTGTTTCTTTCGCTTTACTTGCCAATGACGACGCGTCGGCCCTCGATGCGATAGGCGCCACTTGCGATAATGCGCAAGGCTTCAGGATACGCAATGTGCTCCTGGACTTGAATGCGCGCGTGCAAACTTTCGGGCGTATCATCTTCCATTACGGGCACGGCCTTTTGCACGAGGATGGGGCCCGAATCCGTTCCTGCGTCCACAAAGTGCACGGTCACGCCTGCGACCTTGCAACCATAATCGAGCGCCTGCGTCCAGCTATGCACGCCAGGAAATGCGGGCAGAAGCGCGGGGTGGATATTGATGACGCGATTGGGAAATGCCGCGAGGAGTTTTGGCTTGACGATTCGCATGAAGCCCGCAAGGACGACTGTATCGACGCCAGCCGATTTGAGAAGTTCAATGCATTTATCTTCCGCGGCACCTTCGAGTTTCGTCTTCCACGGCGCGCAATCAAGGTACTGATGCGGGATGGAATACTTCTCGGCACGTGCCAAAATTTTCGCATCTGCCACGTCCGCGAGAACAAGGCGAATATCGGCGTCGAGCGTTTTTGCCGCGACCGCATCCACGATTGATTGCATGTTCGAGCCTGCGCCCGAGCCCAAGATACCAAGATGTAAAGTGCTCATGGCGTATATTATACCATATTTCCGCGGCACTTTCCAGCCTAAAAACAGGGTCAACTCTTCCGCTTGCACCGCGGCCCAGAATATGGTATAATATATGTCCTATGGCAAAGAACGATTATGACGCGAGCAGTATTAAGACGCTCGACCCGGTGACGCACATTCGCCTGCGTCCTGGTATGTATGTGGGCGAACCTGGCACAGGCGCGATGTATCATGACTGCGTGTACATCCTGATGAAGGAAGTCATTGATAACGCGATTGATGAATTTGGTCATGGCTGTGGCAAGAAGATTGATGTCAACGTCAACTATGATACAGGCGAAACGAGCGTGCGCGACTATGGCCGCGGCATTCCGCTTGAGAAGGTCGTCGATTGCGTCAGCCAAATGAATACGGGCGGCAAGTTCGATACCGAAAACTATCAGTACTCAGCTGGCATGAACGGTGTCGGCACCAAGGCCGTCAACGCCCTTTCGGAATACTTCATCGTCAAGTCTTTCCGCGATGGAGAATACGTGGAAGCTCGCTTTGAAGAGGGTCGCCTCAAATCCAAGAAGCGCGGGAAAAGTGCCGCGGGCGAGCCCAATGGCACGTTTGTCCACTATCGCCCCGACACGAAAGTCCTGCGCAATTACCGCGTCCGTGAAGAACATGTCCTGCGCCGCATGAAGATGTATTGCTACGTCAATGCGGGGCTCACCATCAATTTGAATGGACAGGCGATTTGCTCCGAACACGGCCTCGCCGACCTCATCGCGGACGAAGTTCAATTTGAAAAACTCTACGCGCCATTCCACATCAAGACAAAGGAATTCGAAATCATCTTCACGCATACGAATCGTTTTGGTGAAGAGTACTATTCCTTCGTGAATGGTCAGTACACAACCGATGGCGGCACGCATCAAACTGCGTTCAAGGAAGCCCTCACCAAGGCCCTCAATGAATGGGACACCAAAAAGAAATTTGAGGGCGACGACATTCGCGATGGCTTGATTGGCGCGGTCAGCTTGCGCATCATGAACCCTGTCTTTGAAGGCCAGACGAAAATCAAGCTCGTCATGAACGACATTCGCAGCGAGCTCGTTGCCAAGATGAAGAAGGAGATTGAAGCCGCGCTTCATCGTTCGCCTTCCGAGACGGAAAAACTCATTGCGAAGATTGAGGAAACGGGCAAGATTCGTTCGCAGCTCAACACAATCAAGAAGCAAGCACGTGAGCGTTCTCAAGCTGTTCAAGTTCGCGTCCCACAATTGAAGGATTGCAAGAATCATTTGAAGCTCGATAAGATCAACAAGAAGACAGGCAAGCCTGAAGGCGATGATACGATGATCTTCCTCACGGAAGGTCGCTCCGCTGGCGGCACACTCGGCAATGCGCGCGATGCGATGAACCAAGCCATCTTCTTCTTGCGCGGCAAATGTTTGAATACGTGCGGACAATCCAAGGAAGTCCTTTACAAGAATGAGGAATTCTTCAATCTCATCAAGACGCTCGACATCGAAGATACGCTTGAACACTTGCGCTATGGCAAAATCATTTTTGCAACCGATGCCGATGTTGATGGACTCCACATTCGCATGTTGCTGACGACATTCTTTATGCGCTTCTTCCGCCAGCTCGTTCTGGATGGCCGCGTCTTCATTCTCGAAACGCCGCTCTTTCGCGTCAGAAATAAACAGAAGCAGTTCTATTGCTTCACGGAAGAAGAACGCGTCAACGCAATCAAGGCGTGTGGCAAAGGCTGTGAAATCACGCGATTCAAAGGCCTCGGCGAATTGAAGGCGAAAGAGTTCGCGGACTTCATCGGCAAGGATATGCGCCTGACGCCTGTCACGTGCTCCGACGATGTCGACGTCGAAAAGACTATCAACTTCTATATGGGCAACAACACGCCTGAGCGTAAGGACTACATCATGGACACGCTCGTGTGCGATTCGAGTGACTTCTAACCGCGGCACTTTTATGCGCCAAGTGGTCATCAACGGAATCAAAGCCGAAGTCGCGGAAACGTTTCCTGAGCGTGCCCGCGGCTTGATTGGCCACAAAAAACTTGCCGCGGATGAAGGCATGCTCATTTTGCGTTGTAATTGCATCCATACGTGTTTTATGGGCTTTGCCATCGATGCCACCTTTCTCGACCGTAACGATCAAGT
>CAVGIZ010000050.1:3674-12877 GCA_963629255.1 Anaerovoracaceae bacterium | reverse complement strand
AGTTGGGAAACAATGACAACGGGGACCTGCGGCCCCCGCGCCCCCGCGAAGGTTGGACAGGCTTTGGGGTGAAAGCAACGACACTGGCATTTAGGTGGGTTTGGTTTAGGTTGCTTACGCGATGGAAAGGGGCCCTGGGAGCCCCTGCTGGTTGCCCCTGCGAGGGTTGGGCGGGGCTTTTGGGGTGGATTGTAAAGAATAGATAAAAAAATGTTAAATAGGGGCTACCATTATGGGCGGAAATATGGTATAATATGTGGCTAGACCAAAGAAGTAGAAGGAGTTTCGCGATGCTGAGACGACTTAAGAGCTTGATTTGCGCGGCAGAAGTGCCGCGAGGAAAGGACAAAATGAAACGGATGGCGAATTTTGCCGCGCTTCTTATGGGCGGATTTTCCCTTTTGCAGATGAAGGTGATGATTTTTGCCGCGGTGAGTTTGGGTGTGTTGGGGCTTTGGGGCGCGACGATTGATGTGCCAGTGGTGTTGAAGGCTGGTTGGAATGCGATTTATGTGCCGTGTGGGGTTGAGGGGAGTTTGGATGAGGTTTTCAAGGATTGGCCTGTGCCGTCGGTGAGTGTGTATCAGGCGAATCGTGCGATGTTGACGGAGACGACGGCTGGGGGTGTGACGGGCGAGAGCGAGGCGAAGAATTCGTTTTTGATTTGGTCGAGGGAAGTGCCGAGCGCGTCGAGCTTAGAGAAGCTGGTGGGGGATTCGGTATTGGTGTGTTGCAATACGAGTGGGGTTGAGTGGGCGGATGGGGTTTTGAGGGGTGTACCTGTGGCGCCGCGGCTTGTGTGGCACAAGACGGCGGAAGGTGGGGACACGTACAATTATATTGGGGTGCGGTTGAATGAGGGTGCGAGTGTGAAGGCGTCGGCGTATTTTGGTGGTTGTGCGGTGGCGGAAGGTGTGAAGTTTTACAAGCTTGCGGGGACGACGGAGAGTGGTTACAAGGTGACGACGATGGGCGGGATTAGTTCGTCGGCGGTGGCGAAGTTGGGGGATGGACAGGTTGTGTTGGTGCCTGGGAAGGGTGCGTCGGAGTGGTCGGGTCCATTATATGTGACGCCGCGGGAAGGGATTGAATTTGGGAAAGAGGAGGTGCAGAAGGTATTGGAGGTGCGGAATGATGGGTTAGAGGAGAAGAAGGTGACGATGAAGATGGTGGCGTCGACGACGGCTGGGGATGAGGCGTTGGTGGTGAAGGTGCGCAATACGGATGAGACGGTGATTAATACGGACTGGGCGGAGATGGCGGTTGGTGGGAAGGTATTGGAGAAGGTGTTGGCGACGGGTGAGGTGTGGCGTGTGACGTTTGCGATTGACAGGCGGACGATGGGGACGAGTGGGAAGGAGTTGGGTGCGATTGTGGAGATTTGCGAAGTTGGTGGGACGGAGATGCGGGTGGATGTGCCGGTGACGGCGGTAGATTGGCGAGGTGAGAAGGCGTGGCCGTGTGGTTTGTGGGCGTTTGATTTGGAGCTCGACAAAGTGACGCGGTATGTGAAGGACACGCAGAAGGTGGACGATGTGAAGGCTGGGGGCGTGATGAAGTTGAGGATTTACACGTATGTGGATGAGGAGGGCGTGGCGTTGTTGTTGCCGCGGGCGACGGTGTGCGGGGTGAAGAATTCGGACTTTACGGTGACGCGGACGGTGTATGGTCCGGAGGCGAATTTGCCGAAGGATGTGGATTATGGGCGGCGGTTGACGAGCGCGGCGTTGCCCGTGGATATGGGGGTTGTTGCGGGGGAATCGGGGTCGAGTTGGGGGAAGAGTGTGAAGTTCAAGTATACGATTGGGGCGAAGAGTGGGTCGAATCCATTTCGGCATGCGTTGCATCCGATGTTTGATGGGAAGGATGGGAATTTTGAGGAGCTTAGTTATGATGGGGATGACTTTGGGAATTATGCGAAGAGTGTGAAGCCAGAGTTATTTTCGATAGGTGGTGAGGTGGATTTGGATTGGACGAGTGTGGGTGGGGAGGCGTGGTCGCCTGAGGACAAGATGAGTGGGACGTGTGCGTGGATTTACACGGGGCTGATGAGGCAGGGGCCTGTGAAGGCGTCGGGGACATTTACGGCGCAGCGTGTGGTGAGCGCGGTAGAATTTATTACGAAGTAAGAGAACAAGAAAACAAGAACAACATTTATAAAAAGGAACAAAGAAATGAACACGAAAAAAATGCGGATGATGGTGGCGATGGTGTGCGCGGCGATTGGGCTGGCGGTCCAGGCGGCGACGACGTCGATTGCGTATCAGGGGGTATTGAAGGATGCGCAAGGCGGGAAGATTGAGACGTTGCAGCAGACGGTGGAGTTTCGGTTGTATAATGTGGCGACGGGCGGGACGGCGTTGTGGGGGCGTTCGGTGGCGGTGTTGCTGGATGAGAATGGATTGTTCAATGTGTCGCTTGAGGATGACAATGGGTCGGCGTTGGAAGGTGCGCAGTATGAGAAGTTGGTGGATGCGATACATGCGGCGCGGACGCTTTCGTTGTATGTTGGTGTGTATGTGAAGGATTCGAGTGGTGAGATTAGTCCGCGGCAGAAATTGTTGCAGGTGCCGTATGCGACGTATGCGTATGATGTGGAGAGTGCGAGTGGGGATTTTGCGGTTGCTGGGAAGGCGAGCGTGAAGGATTTGGCGGTGGAGGGGACGGCAACGTTCAAGAAGGTGAACATTGAGGGTGCGGCGACGTTTACGCAGGGTGTGACGTTCAATGGGAATGTGTCGGTTGATTCGGCGAGTTCGATTTCTGGATTTGGGACGATACCTGTTGGGGGGATTATTATGTGGTCTGGGAGTTCGGTGCCGACAGGGTGGGCGTTGTGTGATGGGAATAATGGGACGCCGGATTTGACGGGGCGTTTTGTGATGGGTGCGACGCGAGCGGATATGTATTTGTCTTCGGATGACAAGAAGGGTGGTTCGAAGACGGTGACGTTGACGGCGAGCAATTTGCCGCGGCATAGTCATAATTATTTTGGTGATGACCAGTTGGAGGGGCGTGACAAGGATTCGAATTCGACGACGGTGAAGGTGCGTGATTGCCCGGGGTATGATGCGACGAGCCAGTTGTCCGGGAGTTCGCGAGTTTATGCGACGTCGGCGACGGGTGATGGGCAGGCGTTTGACATTACGCCGCTTTATTACAAGTTGGCGTACATTATGCGGGTGAAGTAAGGTTTGGTCAAGCACAGCTTGACCATCAGCGCTAGAGGAGTTCGAGAGGCTGAGGAGGAATAGAATGAGAGTTTGGATTGTGAGTGCCTTGATGGTGTGTGCCGTTCCGTGGGTGGGGATGTGCGCGGCGCCCTCGTATTCATTGGGGGTGCCGACGGCTCCTATTTTGCGTGTGACGGCGGATGCCGCGGGGAATGAGTGGTTGGCGTCGAACAGTGTGTATTCTGTGGCGTCGTGTATGCGTGTGGCGGCGGATGGTGAGAAGGCGAGTTCGAAGAAGGAAGTAGTGGATTTGGCGCAGGTGGTGCTGGCGGGGTGCGAGGCTGGTTTTTCGATGGAGCGTGTGAAGCCTGAGGTGTATTTGGGTGAGGCGCTTGTGGCACCTGATGATGTGGATTGGGGTGCGACGTATGAGGCGTATCAGGCATCGGCGGATGAGCAGGCGGCATTTATATTTGACGCGAAGAATCAGAAGGTTTATGTGCAGGCGGGCGGGACGCATGAGTTTACGTGGAAGTTGACGAATGGCGAGGAGCAGACGAAGGATTATGTGATGGCGTCTGTTTCGTCTGGGCGGCCATATCGGATGTTTTGGACGGACTCGCCGTATAATGCGCCGGCGGTGAATTTGTCTGGGCGGTTTATTAAGTTGTTTGGGCCAGATTCGATTGTGAAGCCCGTGTATGGGACGACGGTGACGGACCAGGGTGGGGTGCAGGTGACGAACAACAATGTGATTGTGAGTGGTGTATTTTTGGATGAGGCATCGTCATGTTTGTATGCGCGAGGGAAGGTGACGGGGCAGTTCATTGTGGCGTTTTATGATTCGGGGTCGTTTGACACATTGCAGCGGGTGCAGGTTGTGGAAGTTGGGCAGCCGGATGTGAATTACATGACGGGGTATATTGGCGAGAAGATTGAGCCGTATGGGACGGGATATGGGACGAGTGGGTTGACGCCGTCGCCTGTGACGGTGGCGTCGACGAGTTCGTCGAGTGACATGTCGGGAGCATATTATTATCAGCATCAGGGTGCGTATTCGTATAGTCCGAAGCATGGGTGGATATATCCGTTGCGGCCGACGGTTGGGGAAGCGTGGCGGCTAGATGTGTATTGGATGGAGACGGATGCGCATGGGGTGTCGTGGCCATTTGAGCGGTGTAATTATTCGTGTACGTGGAACACGAACAAGATGACGACGTTGGTGGCGGGGGCACCGGTGAAGTTGCCGAGCAATTATGAGGTGACGTTGTGTGGGTATCAGGAGCCGGAGGGGCATGCGAGGGCGCCGGAGTCGAATATATTCAAGACGCAGGGCGAAGGGTTCAGCATGTTGAAGGTGGTGAGCTCGGACAATGTGTGGTTTATTCCGGTGCGGTCGATTGCGCGGACGAATGAGAATTTCTTTACGTTGAAGGAAGCGAATTGGCTTGTGGGGAGTGAGTTGCGGCCGCGGAGTGGGTCAGTGCGTGGGACGGCGGACGGGTATGTGCCGGTGGTGGACGCGGCGGTTTCGGGGTTATTGAATTTGGATGAGTCGGGGAATAATTACAACGCGAATTTGTATTATGATCGGACGGTGACGTCGAATGAATTGGAGTCGGTTATTTATGGTGTGAATGCGACGGGGAGTGGGAAGCCGCTGGAGGTGTTTTGGTCGACGTCGGTGCAGCAAGATGGGATGGACGAGAAGATTGCGTTTCCGTCGTTGGTGCAGCGTTACAACATTACGTGGCCGAAGACGACGCAGGTGCCGCAGATTGTGCTGGCGTCGCAGTTGGGTGGCGCGGGGCGGTCGCGGTATGCGACGGGTTCGTGTGCATATTTTGATGATGCGACGGCGAACGTGACGTTGCCGAATGTGAATGTGTTTCATACGTCGGGCGGTGCGATTTCGTTTTGGGCGAAGGGAAGTGGGCTTGAGGGAGATGGGCATTTGTTGACGTTGGGCGCGGCAGAAGGTTCGCCATTCCGGGTTGATGTGGATGTGAAGCTCGCGGCGGATGGTGTGAGTTATGTGTTGGCACTCGAGAATGGGAAGATTGAGACGCCGGTCATTTCGACGTCTGCTTGGCACAAGGTGGTGTTTTCGTTGTCGTCGACGTCGGGGTTGACGGCGTATGTGGATGGGCAGGCGGTGGCGAGCGCGGCGGTTAAGCGCGAATCGTTTAGTGGGTATTTGGAGGGGAATAGTTTGGGCGGGGGAAGTGCCGCGGCGAAGGGGATTTTGATTGATGATTTTGCAGTTTGGTCGCACACGTTTGATGAGGAAGAGGCGTCGAATCAAGTGTATCAGGTTTTGACGGATTTGACGAGTGATGAGTTGAAGTCGTTGGCGTTTGGGTATGTGTTTGAGGATAGTGATTTAGATCCGACCTTTGGGACGGGTGCGCGTGTGGCGACGGAGTTGAAGTCGAAGCGGACGTATGCGGCGGTGAAGGTGCTGCGGGCGTCGCCGGGTGCGCCAGTTGTGGGGGATGGTGTGTTTGAATCGGACACGACGCCAGTTGTGTATCGCCAGCCGACGAAGGGCGAGACGGGGTACAATCCGAATGAGGAGCATGCGTTTGTGGCATCTGGCGCGGGCGGGTACTATGCGTGGGCGCTGAGGTGTGATTTGAATGAGGAGGCGACGTCCGAGCCATTTGTTTTGGTGCAGTATGAGAAGGATGGACGCGCGCGGATGAAGTGTTTTTCGGTTTTGCTGACGAATGAATTGTACACGGCGCTCGCGGCGAATGTGGAGGCGGGGCACATGTTGCCCGGGCCGCACCCGATTGATTTGTTGGATGATCCGTGGTGTCCGAGTGTGCGGTGGGATGCGGTCGCGGGGCAGAATTATTCGAGTGCGTATCGCGATCGGAAGAATCAAGTTTGGGCACGTGCGGCGGGGACGATTCCGATTCGGATGTACTATCGCAACCAGGATGGATTTGACTATCCGCAACTCACGGCGACGCCGGCGGTGGGGGCGGAGATCCCGTGGTTGTCGGAGTTGGGGAAGGAGCCGAACGCGGCACTTTTGACGGATAGCCCGGCGTTGTGGACGTGGAATGTGACGTGGCCGAGCGGGGTGCCGACGATGCGCATTGGCCAGACGTTGACGACCGCGGCGAATAATTTGCCTGAGGTGTGGAGCGCGAAGTCGGTGTCGGTTTTGTGGCCGCAAGGCGATAGCGGAGCGCGGGTTAAATTGTGGGACCCGACCGTGGCGCGGCGGACGGGGCTTGCGGGGTATGACACGGCCGCGGCACTTTTGGAGAAGTTTGGTTTTTCGGTGGACGCGGGCAATGTGAGTTTGCGTGCGGGGAAGTACACGTTCCAGGATTTGCCGCCGTCGATTGGATCGCGTTTTTATGTGGACAACACGCAACCGGTGACGAATTGCGTGACGTATATTGGCGAGCTTGAAAGCAAGGCGACGGGCGATATTTTGTGGCCGAACGTGGCGAACGCGGAAGAAATTGAGGCGCTCAAGAATTTGCTTCCGAGCACGGCGACGACGGCGTTGAAGAATGAATGGTCCGCGCTGATTGATGCGCTGGGTTTGAAGCAGCCGATTTTGCCGACGACGGTGGCGGGTGCGCAAGAGGCCAAGTCGACTTACATTCCGCGCGATCACTATGCGCTGACGGCGATGGGCGATACGGGATACGTGACGATCATTGAGAACGATGCGCCTGTTGGAAGTGGCGTGGGACAGCTGGGCGTAAGTGAAGGTGACGCGATTTCGATGCACGTGTTTGCCGTCACGAACAAGTATTACACGGGGCGCGTGGTGGCGCGTGAAGACCCTGTCAATTTGCTTTCGCAACAGTTGACGATTCTTTATACGGAATCGTTTGCGGGCACGGCGGATGATTACGAATTCGAATGGAAGAAGGCGAAGCCGACCGCCTCAGGGAAAATGCCGAAGGATTACACAAATGCTTACGCGCGCGTTTATTCGGCCGCGAGCGACATGATTGGGCGCACGCGCTTCACGCTTGGCACGCAAGGTGATACGTTGGCGAACCTGGTCAATACGTATTATGTGATGCGGTATCGCGCTGTAAAAGGTGCCGCGAAAAAGGTGATGGGCGATACGTGGAGCGATTGGTGTGGGCCGACCTTGGCCGAGGGCTGGATTCAGCGCGTCGTCAACAATGTGACGCCTTACACGCAGCGTATGACCGACCTTTATGAAAATGCCGCGGAGACAACCGCGACGATGCTTCAGGCGGCGGGCTCGCCTTACACGGGCGATGTCGCGCTCAATCAAGATAATCTTACGTCGGTCGGTTTGATCCAGCTTTATCAGACGCTTCTCAATAAGGCCGAATCGATGTCGATTGCGATGGGTTCGGGCACAGGTGTGAATGACGCGGACGTCAATAAACAACTCTTGCTTGCGACGGAACGTTTGGCGGATATGTACACGGTTCTTGGCAACGATGCGTATTCGGATGCTCTCAATCCGACGATTGGATTTGGCACGTCGTCCGATACAGCCTCGGCCATCACATCGTATGGCGCGGCAACTTCGGAGCTCTTCTGTTTTGATAACCAAGTTTCGACTTTGCTCGATGAGGAGCTGGCCCTCTTGCGTGGCCGCACAGGCGAAAACAATCCTTCGGTTGAAACATATCCTTACTACAACCGCCTCGTCTGGAACTTCACGCGCGGCATCACGGCGGGCGAAGTCGCCTACGCCGTCAACTACAACATCAACTCGTCCGACAAGGATGCGGACATTGATGCGGAGGACGCGGCCAAGCAATATCCGCAAGGTCACGGCGATGCGTGGGGCCACTACTTGAGCGCGCTCTCGAGCTACTACCGCCTCTTGCGCAATCCGTACTTCACGTGGCCTGTTTCGCAAATGCAAATGCTCGTCTCCGATTCCGTCGTCGACGTGGATTATTACGATGAAGAGCGCTTTGCCGAAATTGCCAACAAGCTTGTCACTACGGCCGACGAAGTCACGACGCGCACGGCGCTCAAGGCTTGGCGCGACAACGGTGGCTCCAACAGCGCGGGCTACCTCGATGAGGATACGGAGCGCAATTTTGGCTATGGCGAATGGGGCACCCGCGGCGCCATTGCGGGCGTCGCCAACTGGATGGTTGCCAACGCCATTCTCCCTGAGGCTGAATCCTCCGACGTTTACTATCGCCTCTTCTTTGATGGTTCAACGTGCCTCAGCTGCACGAACATTCCTCTCTCGGCTGATACGGCCGCGGAAACAGGCTGGACGCTTGAGTTCCAACTCTCGGCCCCCACGAACTCCCAGCACATCAGCAAGGGCGGCGTTTTCACGCTCATTGGCACAACCGAAGAGGACGGCCTTTCCATCGGCATTCCCGAAACCATTACGGCAGACACCGTCGGCCTCACGGGCCTCCTCATCATCTCCTCGACAGGCGATGACAAGGGCTCGGTCTCGGCCTACAACTTCCTGAACTACATCACCCCCGTCACGAACATGGTCGATGTGGCCTACACAAATGCCGCGGGCCAAGTCAGCACGGAAAAGGTCGAATCCGTTGTCTACGAACGTTGCTTCACCAACTTGCAACCCTCGGTCACGGCCACCTTCAACCTCCCCGCGGGCTCGCTCCTCGCGCTCCACCGCGACACGACAGGCGCCATGGATTTGCGCGTCCTCGATGCGAACGGCAACGTCCTCGAAAGCGGCATCTCCCTCGGCGACAAACTGCGTTTCGCCGCGCCTGCCCACGCCCTCTTTGGCGGCACAGGCTTCAAGGGCTTCATCACCGAAATCCGTGGCTGGACAGGCTCGCGTTCCACCGACTCTCTCCAAGCCTCCCGCGATTACGTCAACCCGCGCGAATCCAGCCTCCTCTTCTACGTTCGCGGCATTTCGAGCCGCACGACCGACCTCACGTTGGAAGATATCACGCCTGGCTCCGACACCGATTGGACCATCTCGCGCCCATCCTGGGTCGCCGCCAAGGACACAGGCCTCGACATCAAGTTCGTCGACTCCGGCCTCGTGCGCATCGACCGCAC
>CAVGIZ010000050.1:0-3412 GCA_963629255.1 Anaerovoracaceae bacterium | reverse complement strand
GCCGCGGAAGAAGAGGCCGAAGCGCAACAGTCCGAAGCTGATTACGACTCGCAACTCATCGCCATTTACGGCACGCCCTTCTCGGGTGACATCGGCCCCGGTAAGCTCTACGAGCAAGGCTACACAGGCCCCGACTACTACCACTATATGTACATGGACCTCTCCGGTTATGGCTTGACGGACCTCGACGACCTCAAGGGCAAGTACGTCGTCTTCTATAGCCCAACCGAAAATAAGTGGGCCTACGACACCCTCGAGGAATACGCGAAGAAGGGCGAGCACACCGTCTCGAACGCGCTCGTCTACACCGTCTCCGCCAACGGCATCATCGTCGCCGACACCACCACCCTCGGCAAGCGCACGACCTATGGCGAAATCCAAAACGCTTACTCCGACTACCTCCTCGCTTACGTCGACGCCTCGGGCGCGCTCACCTACTATAACAAATGCGTCGAGGCCATGAAGCAGACGTACGAGGAAGTCTCCTCGGTCCGCTCGCGTGCCAAGAGCACCTTCGCCGCGAACCAAGTCCTCCGCGCGGCACAGGGCATCAACAACACATTGGCCGCGGGCGAAAACAACATCATCCGCACAATGGAGCTCATCTCCAAGGCCGCGGAAACGAGCTACAAAACAACGGTCAAATCAATCCCCAGCATCATGGGCGCGGGCATGACCGTCATCGTCAGCCCACAAACCGCCGTCGACGCCACCGTCGGCACGGCCTACGAACTCCTCGATAACACAACAGGCGCGGGCATCCTCTCAATCCAAGCCATCAAAGAAGCGGGCGATTGGACCGTCGCCACTCTCCAACTCGCCGCCAACACCGCGAGCGACTACGCCAGCTGGCAAAGCACCAAATACTCCACCTGGTCAACCCTCTACAGCGCCGTCTCGCAAGTCAACTCAGCCGGCGCCTCGCTTGTCACGGCCCTCGCAAAACTCAATTCCATCGCCGCGACTTTCGACTCTATCATCGCCAAGGGCGAACGCCTCCAGCAGGAACGCGAGCTCGTTCGCTCCCAGCGCGTCAACCGTCTCACCAAGACGCGCTATAACGACATGCTCTTCCGCAGCTTCCGCGACGCGGCACTTTCGCGCTACTCGACCGCCTACGAAACGGCCCAGCGCCAAGTCTTCCTCGCCGCCCAAGTCTACGACTACGAAACGGGCCTCCTCAAGGCGGACCAAACTTCTGGCGACACCTTCAAGGCCGAAATCATTGGCGCACGCGCCCTCGGCAACGTCGACCTCTCAACAGGCAAACCGGAGCTCGGCTCGGGCAACGGTGACGCGGGCCTCGCCGACATTCTCGCACGCCTCGAATCCAACTACTCCGTCCTCAAAGGCCGCCTCGGCATCAACAACGCACAGGCCAATAACACGTCCTTCTCACTTCGCCGCGACCTCTTCGAAATCGATACAACCGCCGCCGGCGACGCCGATTGGAAAAAGGAACTCTCCAAATATCTCGTTGATGATCTCCTCTCCAATTCTGAATTCGCGCGCTACTGCCAGTCCTTCGCCTCGACCGCGGGCCTCAACACGCAAGAGCCCGCACTCGTCATCCCATTCTCTTCGACAATCGACTTTGGCAAGAACTTCTTCGGCAAGACCCTCAAGGCCGGCAGCGCGGCACTTCCAAGCTCCTACTACGCCACCAAGATCCGCACCGCCGCCGTCAAGTTCGAAAACTACAATAAACACTTGACCACATCTGCCGCGGACGCCCTCGCCTCCACGCCGTCCGTCTACCTCGTCCCAGTCGGCACCGACCGCATGCGCGCCCCAGGCGATGCCACCGATACTGTTCTCGACTTCTCTGTCGTCGACCAAGTCATCCCAGTTCCCTACGCGATTGGCTCCACCGAACTTGATAAGGTCGATTTCTCAACTCTCTCGTCTGGCTACGTTGGCACAGGCGAAGTCGCCTCGCGCATCCGCCGCTTCCCAGCCTTCCGCGCCCAAACAGGTGACGCCGCCTCCGACGCCACGCGCACCACAACGCGCCTCATCGGCCGCTCCGCTTGGAACACGCGCTGGCTCCTCATCATCCCAGCGGGCGACATGCTCGGCGGCTCCGCTGAAGATCGCCAGAAAGCGCTCGACATCTTTATCAATGGCCTCGACTCCAATAACGATGGCACGCTCGATGTCTCGCCCGTGACGGATATCATCCTCACGCTCGACACCTACTCCAATTCCGGCAACTAATCAAGAGAGGAACTTTCCCATGAAAAACATTGTCCCATTCTTCCTCCTCGCCGCGGCACTTTTCACCGCGCCACTCACCACGCGTGCCGCCCAAGCCTCGCTGCCGTCCTTCATCTACACGGGCCGCATCACCAACTACAAAGGCGAAGGCATCGACGGCGGCACATCCGCCACGGCCGAAATCCGCGCACGCTCCACAAACGGCGTCATCCTCGCACGCTCCTACATCACCGTCTCCACGAACGACACTGCGGCCAACTACATCCTCTACATCCCTATGGCCAACGCGCCTCGCACCGACGCCGCCTGCACAGGCGACAAGCTCACCTTCGAAATCGAATATACCCTCGACTCCTCCAAGGTCCTTTACACCGCCACCAACACATTTGCCGCGGTCGGCCTCCCAGGCCGCGCCTCCACCATCAACCTCGTCGCCGCAACGTGCTCTAACTCCTACGGCGTCCCAGATGAATACATCTCCGAGCTCCTCGAATATGCCGCGGAGAATGGTTACAACTACACCTCCTACGACCCCAATGCCGATTGGGATGGCGACGGCGTCTCCAACTACAACGAATGGCTCGCCGGCACCGACCCTCTCAACGCCGACGACTACCTCCACTTCCTCTCCTTCGATTACGTCGCGTCCAATACGAGCGTGATGGAAGCCACCTTCCTCCCCGCTCGCTCACACGCCTATTCCGTCGAACGCGCCGCGCCTGATGATATGACCGACTCGGGCTTCGCCCAACGCCAACACGCCGCAACTTCGGCCACGGACGCCGCCAAGCGCACCTACCTCGTCACGCCCAATACCGACCCCGATACGACCGCGATCTACCTCTTCAAAGAAGGCACCGCCTCCGTCTATCGCCTCAAGGTGGAACAGTAATGCTCGCGACACATCTCATCCTGGCCTCAACCCTCGCCCTTTCGTCCTACACGAATGTGGCCGGCCAAGTCATCCACGCCGCACCACTCGCCCTCACCAACAATCTCGTCACCTTCCAAACGAAGTCCTCAACGCGCACCTTCCCAATCAACATCTTCACATCGTCGGAGCAACAGCGCATCCGCATCGCCCTCGGTCTCCCCGCCACAGAGAAAAAACCCTCGCACAAACGAGACCTAAAGGCCGACTTCGAACGTCGCCGCCGCATCCTCGAGGAAGCCAACAAGCACTAAGTGCCGCGGC